>JBOIDH010000048.1:0-10273 GCA_050740495.1 Gammaproteobacteria bacterium
GCGCGTGGCGCCGCGGAGATCCTGAGATCCAGCACCCATGCCGCCGGTTGACCCCAGCGTCGCCGTCAAGCCTCTTCTGGGCTTGCGGGTGTTGGTCACCCGACCTCTCCATCAGGCGCGGGGTCTTTGCGAGCTGATCGAGGCCCAAGGCGGGAGCGCCTGGGTACACCCCGTCATCGAAATCCGGGATCCCGCCGATCCCGCGGCCGCCCGGCGTCGTGTCGACCGTTTAGGCTCGTTTGACATCGTGATCTTTATCAGCGCTAATGCCGCCGAGTGGGGACTTCGGCTCATTTACGAGCGCGGTAAGTCCTTGCAAGGGATCACGGTCATCGCCCTCGGCCCGGCAACGGCGGCGCGACTATACGCGCTCGGCGTGGGTGAAGTGATCCTCCCGGCGCAAGCAGACACCGAAGGCCTGCTCGATGTCGGCGCGCTGCGGCATCCCGATAAGAAACGCATCTTGATCTTCCGCGGCGCCGGCGGCCGCCCTCTGATGGGAGAGGCTCTGCAAGCGCGCGGGGCACGCGTAGATTACGCGGAGGTTTACCGGCGCACCCGATCCCGCCTGGCTGCGAAACCCTTGATTGAGCGCTGGGAACAAGGTCAAATAGATGTCGTCATTACTACCAGCAGCGAGGGCTTGCGTAATCTTTTTGATACCATGGGCGAACGGCGAGATCTGTTGCTCGGGTGCGCGATCGCGGTGATGAACGAACGCATGGCGGTTTATGCACGAGAACTGGGCTGCACGCACCCGATCGTGGCCCCGGACGCGAGCGATGCCGGCCTGCTCGCTGCGCTCGTGGCGTGGCGCACTGGATCGAAAGCTACAGAGGGCCGGACGACAGAATTTAAGGTGCAGCCTAACGAGAACGGATAATGGAAAAAGACGAACCCCTGGCACCGCTCCTCTCTCCGGATGAGCCGCAAATTAACGAGCCCACCGTCGAGACCCGTCCCGAACCGAGACCGCAAGGACCCTGGCTTACGCGCATCCTGGTCGTGCTCTTCGCGGTAGCCGCCGCCGCCTCGTTCAAGTGGTGGCGTTACGATTACACGCCGGCCATTCGGCACTACAACAATCAACTGCAAGACTTCAACGCGCGCATCGACTCGCTGCGCGCTGACATCGGGGCCATCGGCGGGAGAAACACGGAGACCACCACCTTGATCGAGGACCTTCAGCGCGAGCAGAAATTGCTCGCGCGCACGCTCGGGAATCTCTCGCTGCAAAAGCCGAATAGCGTCGAGGGCCTGGCATTGGCCGAGGTGGAGTTCCTAATCGCAACCGCACAACACCGCCTGGATCTGGCGCACGATGTTCCCATGGCGCTCACTGCGTTAGAAGCCGCCGACGGGCGTTTGCACCGGCTTGACAGACCGGACTTAAAAAACGTCCGCGAGCAGTTGGTCAAGGACATGAATTCCCTACGCGCGGTCCCGATGATCGACATTGCCGGTATCGCGCTCTATTTAGGGGACATCATCGGCCGCAGCGACGATCTCCCCTTCAAGGCCGAGCTCGCGGCGCCGGCGCCGGCGGCGCAGCCGGTGAAGTCCCCCGAAATCGATACTTGGACGGACCTGGCCGGCGCCATCTGGAACGACCTAGCGAACCTGGTCTCGATAAAAGAAATGGACACTCGCGATCCGTTCTTGTTCGACGCCGCCTTTCGCCGCTTAGTGCAACAGCATTTACGACTGGACCTTTTTAATGCCCGGCTCGACGTTCTGCACCGCGACACGAAAAACCTACGCGCCACAATCGAGAGTTTGTCGGAGGTGCTTGCCCGCTATTACGACACCGATGCCGAGACGGTGTCCAGCTTGCTCGCTAAACTCAAGGAATTTCTCGCATTGGAGCTGAAACCACCTTTGCCTGACATCTCGGGATCCATGAGAGCGATCCGCGACTATATCGTGGCCCAGAAACAAGGTCTTCCCGCGCCGGCGGAAAGCGCTCATCCGGCCGCTTCCCCACCCCAAGTGCCGGCCCCGCCGGTGGAGGCTAGCGCCTCGCCGGCCGAAGCTAAAGGTCAAGGGGCGGAACAGGCGATCGAGGCCGAGAAGCCACGGCAATGAGATCGCTGTTCCTTAGTTTACTCGTGCTGCTTGCGGCGGTGATCGTCGCGCAAGTCTCGAGCGAGGACCCGGGCTTCGTGGTGATGGGCTACCATGGCCGTTTGCTGCGAACCAGCGTCAACTTTTTTGTGTTCGTGCTCGGATTATTGGCCGTCACGCTTTATTTATTGCTGCGCGTGCTCGCGAAGCTCTGGTCCGCGCCCCGGCGTCTGTTCGACTGGAGCCACACTCAGCGTAGCGGCAAGGCACAGAAGGCCTTAGTGAACGGCGTAATGGCGCTTGCCGAGGGCAACTGGGAACGCGCCGAGGGCACGTTTAGCCGAAATGCCGCGACCAGCGAGTATCCGCTCGTCCACTATTTGGCGGCTGCACGGGCCGCGCATTCTCAACGCGCCTGGACACGACGCGACGAATATCTTCGTCTCGCGCAGGAAACCGGCCCCCAAGCACAGCTCGCCGCTGGGCTTACCGGAGCCGAGCTGCAACTGCAACAAGGCCAATGGGAGCAAGCGAAAGCGACTCTGCTGCGGCTGCGCGCGATCAACTCTTCGCATCCTCGGGTACTTAAACTTTCGTTGCGGCTCCTTACCCAGATGCGGGATTGGCGACAGCTATTGGATCTTTTGCCTGTACTAAAACAGCGCAAGGTCTGTAGCGCGGAGGAAGTCTTAGTGCACCAAACCGATGCCCATGCGGGACTGCTGGCCAATGCCCAGAACGCGGACGCGCTCGCGGACGTCTGGTCCCGGATCCCGAACACTCTGCGCCGCCACCCCGCGATCATCGAAGTCTACGCCGCTCGCGCACAGGCCTTCGGCCAAGGATCCAAGGCCATCCCTCTGATCCAAAAAGCACTTAAGAGCGATTGGGACCCGGCGCTGGTGAAACGTTACGGGCTCATGCCGAGCGAGGACTTGGCCGCGCAGATTAACGTGGCCGAAAAATGGCTGGGCAACCATGGCGACGATGCAACGCTGTTGCTCAGCTTAGGCAGGCTCTGCTTTAAGAGCGAGCTATGGGGCAAGGCCTGTTATTACCTCGAGGCATGCATCAAACAAAACCCGGCGCCTGAAGCGTATTGGCTCCTGGCGGAAACGCTGGACCATATCGGAGATCCCGACCGCGCGACCGAGCATAGACGCCTCGGTTTGGAAATGGCGACCCGCGAGGCCGGAAAACCGCTACCGATAGCAAGCGAAAGTTGATCGTCTAAGGTTGGCTCCTGCTGCTATTGAGCCAACGCAACAGCGGCGCCCACTGCTCGCGATCTTGCAAGGTCGCGGAGCGCGCGAACTCGAAGATACTCAGCCCCCGGTCGGCCGCGCGAACGTAGTTTTGGCTCGCTCGCATGACCGCCAGACAGGGTAGCTTGTGTCCGTCGGGAAGCCGCAAGGTGTCAAGGTACTCGGAGAGGCTCAGGGCCGCGAGCGTATGGTCCCGCATACGATTGGCAACCGTTGCGAACCTTACCTCTTGGTTGACCACCCGGCGCAAGGCCATCAATTCGCCTAAGAAACGCGAGGCCGCGCGCATATCCATCGGAGAGGGCAACAAGGGAATAATGACCGATTGGGCGCGGCGCAAGAACTCGCTCAGCACCTGAGGATCGCGCAGCCCCGCGGGCGAATCCACGATCGTAACCTCCGCATCCCTCGGGACGCGCATGGCGTCCTTCCAAGCGGCGATGCCGTGAATTTTAGGGCGGTCTTCGGGGCGCGCGGCGAGCCAGTCCATGGTCGATGCCTGCGGATCATAGTCCACCAAGACGACGTTTTTCTTCCGCTCGGCGTAATACCCGGCGAGATTCGTCGCGATCGTGGACTTGCCGCACCCTCCCTTCGGGTTCATCACGAGTATCGAGCGCATACTGCCCCCCGCTAGTTATTATTGGCGATATTATAGTAATGGCCGCACACACGCAGCCAGCGGATTTTTTCGCCAAGCAGAAACGCCGAGCTAAACTAATGCGCTGGAGGCCCGGCGTTCTTGGAAGCTTGCCGGCGTCTCGAGATCGCGGTGATGTCGATTTCGTATTCGGCAGGAGTTGCCGAGGCGCCGCAGCACCCGCTCCCCCTCCCCGCCTTGGCCCGGCGCCCGCGGCGAAAACGGCGTACGGTAAGCAAACCCACGATGCCGACCAAAGCCAACGCTACAAGCTCTTGTAGTTCCGCGTTCATCGCTAGGCCCGTCAGGCTAACACTCCCGTCCCGAGCTGAAAACACATGAACGCGCTCAGGTAACCGATCGTGGTCATGTAGACCCACGCAAAGCCCGCCCAGCGCCACGAGTTGGTCTCGCGTTTGATTATAGCCACCGTCGCGGTGCATTGCAGGCAGAAGGCATAGAAAAGCATCAGCCCCAAGGCCATGGAAAAAGAAAAAACCTTGCGCCCGTCCGGCCAGGAGGCGCTCTGCAACCGATTACTCAAACTGTTGTCGTCGGGGTCGACGTCCGAACCCACGGCATAAATAGTCCCAAGGACCGCGATCACGACCTCGCGCGCGGGAAAAGAAGCGATCACCGCCGCCGCGACCTTCCAGTCCCAACCGAGGGGGCTGAAAAGCGGTTCCACGGTCTTGCCGATGCGGCCGAGCGCACTTTGCTCCAGAAACGCCGCGGCTTCGTGGTTATTGATCGCCTGGCGCTCTCTTGTGAGCGCATCGCCGTCGAGCTTGGCGGCGGCATCTAGGCGCTGGAGTTCGTGGCTGTGATGGATGGTGCTCGGATGCGGGAAGTACGCAAGCGCCCAGACGATTACGGCCACCGTGAAGATGATGCCACCGGCGCGCACCAAAAATACCCGCATGCGATCCACAAGGCGCAGCACGACTGAGCGCAATCGGGGCCAACGGTAGGGCGGCAACTCCATCAGAAAGGCCGGCGTCGGCCCCCTAAGAACCGTGCGCTTGAGGAGCAGCGCGGTACCCACACCGCCCAAGATCCCGATCAGATAGAGGCCGAGCAATACCAGTCCTTGGAGGCTCAGCAGGCCATACGCCCACGATTTGTCCGGCACGAACGCCGAGATCAAAAGCGTATAAACCGGCAGTCTTGCCGAGCAAGTCATAAACGGCGCGGCGAGAATCGTCGCTAAACGATCGCGCGGATCGGCGATCACGCGCGTCGCCATAATCCCCGGCACCGCACAGGCGAAGCTCGATAGCATCGGGATAAAGGATTGGCCCGACAAACCACAAAAGCGCATCAAGCGGTCCATGAGAAACGCGGCCCGCGCCATGTAGCCCGTGTCTTCCAGTAAGATGATGAACACCGACAAGATTAAGATCTGGGGAAGAAACACGACGACACTCCCGACACCTGCGATCATGCCATCGACGATGAGACTCGCTAGCGCCCCCTCGGGAAGCTGTCGCGAAACGAATTCTCCGAGATGACGCGTCAGCGCGTCGATCCCGTCCACCATCGGCGTCGCCCAAGAAAATACGGCCTGAAACACAAGCGCCATGACGCCTAAAAACAGCGCCGTCCCGAGCAGGGGATGGCTCACCAGCCGGTCAATGCGATCGGACCAATCCCCGAGCCTATCAGACCGCGTCTCGACCTGAACGAGGATGCGGTTGATCCATTCGTAGCGATAACGCGCATCGGCGGCGGCGAGTGATTCGGTCGCAAACCCGAGTGCCGCGCGCGCCTCGCTCAAGCGCTCCGCCACTTCCGAGCCCGCCGCGCGCAACCGTTCAAGCACCAACCCGCCCTCGTCAATCAAGGCACGCTCAATGTCATACGGGACGATGGCGCGCCCAAGTGGACGGAATTCATCCGCGAGCTTGCCGGCGGCCTCCTTGATGGCGGGCATCAGCGCCAGGCGAGGGGCGCGAGGGTGGCGCAGGGTCCGGTCCAAGGCCGACCGCAACGCCCCGATGCCCTCCGATCGAGACGCAACCACAGGAATCACAGCGCACTGAAGCTCATGCTCTAAGGTGTTGACGTTTAAAGCGATCCCTCTCGATCGCGCGACGTCCATCATATTTAGCGCGACCAGGACCGGCAACCCAAGCTCCAGGATCTGGCTGGCTAAGAAAAGATTACGCCTGAGATTCGAAGCATCGGCGACTATTAATACCGCATCGGGAGTTCCCAGATCCGGGATCCGGCCCAGTAAAACGTCCAACGCGACCATCTCATCCGGCGACTGCGCGGACAAGGAATACATCCCAGGAAGATCGACGAGATGGACCTCTCCGTGGTCGAGAGTCAGGATCCCGAGGCGGCGTTCTACCGTGACACCGGGATAATTGGCTACTTTTTGGCGTAAACCCGTGAGGGCATTGAAAACCGTGCTCTTGCCGACGTTCGGGTTTCCAACAACCGCAATCGCCGGTCGTTTTCGCTCAGCCCGGTTCGAAGACAATGGGTCCACGCCATTTCTCGGGCAAACGGGGCGACTATGCGATGTCTTCGACTAAAATCATGCGGGCCTCGCTCTTTCGCAGGGAAAGCGAATAGCCAAACACATTGATTTCTATCGGATCTCCGGCAGGGGCCGCGCGCACGAAGGTCAACATCGCGCCGGCGATCAGCCCAAGCTGCATAATGCGCTGCGCCAAGGGATTCGACGCCGTGAACCCGACCACTCTTGCCCGCTGGCCGGGCTTGAGGTCGGCAAGAGTGCGTTCCTGCGCCGGCGCGGACTGGGACTTCCGAGCGCTTAGGTGAGACAAGGCGCCTCGATCACGGACACCTCGATATGATCCGCGTGCTCTTTACTCAGTGCCCAACGGGTTTCCTCCAAGGCGACTGCGATGAGGTCCCCATGGCGCAAAACCGAGATCTGCGCCCCAGGGTGTATTCCGCGTGCCGCGAGTTGGTCGACTAGCGCCGCGGATCGGGACCGGACCTTCACCACGATCGCAACGTCACCGGCGGCAAGGTTGCCTAGGTTCATACTGCATTACCGTTTTGGGTATGGGACGCATTGTATCATACATGATAACGATGTCGATTCGCATTACCGTTTCGCCTTTTTACGGACAGGATTCAGTGAATCCGGGAAATAGACCCTTGGCGTTTTGCCTTATTCAGCTTGCGAGCGCCGTTTCATCAAGCGCTCGAGGACGGGTGTAATGATGAATTCGATGGCTAGGATTTTTTTTCCTGCCGGCACCACAATCGTGTCATGCCGCGACATGAAGGCGCCATCCAACACCTCGATTAAATAGCGGAAATCGACTTGCAGCTTCTTGACATTTCGAACATGGATGATGACAAAGCTCTCTTCATCGCCTGGGATTTCCTCGGCGGCGAAGGGGTTCGAGGTATCCACGGTCGGCACGCGTTGAAAGTTGATATCCGTGCGCGAAAATTGCGGGGTGATATAGTAGACATAATCGTGCATGCGATTGAGGATCATGCGAGTCGCCGAGGCGGTCGTGTAGCCCCTCACTACCCGGTCCCTGTGGATTTTTTGGATCCATTCAAGATTAATAATCGGTACGACGCCGATACATAAATCAATGTAGCGGAGAACATTCACCGAGTCGGCTATTAATGCCCCGTGGAGTCCTTCATAGAACAACAAATCGGTGTCCGGGGGCAAGTCTTCCCACGCCGTGAAGGTTCCCGGCGGTTGACGGTGGCGAGCCGCCTGTTCTTCGTTATGGACATAATAGCGGCGCCGCCCACAGCCGGTGTCCGCGTAGCGCTTAAAGAGCAATTCGAGCTCGTCGAAAAAGTTACCTTCCGGGCCGAAATGGGTTAAATGGCGGCCTTCCCGCTCCGCCTGTTCCGCCGCGGTTTGCATCTCGGAACGATCGTAACGATGAAAACAATCCCCTTCGATGATGGCGGGTTGGAGTTGCTCGCGGCGAAACAGATGCAAAAAGGCACGCCGCATATAGGTCGTCCCGGCGCCCGATGAACCGGTCACGGCGACGATCGGATGTTTTATCGACACGCAAACATTGCCTAATTCCGACCTGGGAACGTATATACTGCGCGCTTGCGAAGTTTCTTTCTAGAGTCGATCCGGGTGCGGGGAATGCGAGCGGAGAATACGGGGGCAGGGAGCGGTTTACGCTCGGGCAGCAAATCCTCGACAGGTACCCCTATGGCGGATGCCGCTGTGATCGATAGCCGAACGCTCTACCTCCGTCTTCTGCGATATGTCCATCCCTACCGGCGTACGTTCGCTATCTCCCTCCTCAGCATGGTCCTGCTGGCATGCACCGAACCCATCTTGCCGGCCTTGCTCAAGCCCTTGCTCGACGGCAGCTTCATCGAGCAGGACGCCGGCGCACGGCTGACGGTACCCGGTCTCCTCGTCTTACTCTTCTTATTTCGCGGCGGGATCACCTATGCCAGCGATGTGTCCGTGAACTGGGTCGCTCAGAAAGTCGTGCTCGATCTTCGCCAGCAGATGTTTCGCAACCTGGTGATGCTGCCCTCGGCTTATTTCGACACCACCAATTCCAGCGTCCTGATCTCTAAGCTCAGCTTCGACGTGACGCAGGTAGCGCAAGCCGCAACGCGCGGCGTGACCGTGCTGATCAAAGATTCACTCGCGGTGCTCGGCTTGTTCTGCTACATGCTGTACCTGAACTGGATGTTGTCGTTGACGGTGCTCATCGTCGCGCCTGTAGTCGGTTTGGTGATCGTAGGCGCGAGCCGGCGTTTGCGCCTTATGAGTCAGAAAGTGCAACACTCCATGGGCGCCATCACCGAAGTGGCCCAGGAAGCTATCGATTGCCATAAGGCAGTCAAAATCTATCACGGGCGAGATCACGAAACGGGGCGCTTCTACCGGGCTGCGGATGAAAATCGAAAGTTCACGATGAAGATCGCGACAGTCTCCGCCGCCAATGTCCCGATCATCCAAGCGCTGATGGCGGTGGTCTTAGCCGCGGTCACCTACCTGGCGGCCACCTTATCGGTAGCCGGTGAGCTTACCATCGGTGATTTCGTCGCTTTTTTTACCGCGATGACTTTACTGCTTCCGCCCATTAAGCGCATCACCGGGATCAACGAGCATCTGCAACGCGGTTTGGCGGCGGCGCAAAGCGTGTTCAGCCTGATTGACGAAGCGCCGGAACCAGACAGCGGAGCGAGGGATTGCAAACCGGCACACGGGGACATCGAATATGAAAACGTCAGCCTCGCCTACGAGCCGCGCCTCAGTCCCGCGCTGCACGGGATCTCGGTCAAAATCGAAGCGGGCGAGACCATAGCGTTGGTGGGGCCCTCGGGCAGCGGGAAATCAAGCTTCGCCAATCTGCTGCCGCGGTTTTATTGCCCAGGCCGGGGACGCATCCTGCTCGATGGCGTGGACATTGCCGATCTAAGCTTGCACGCTCTCAGACGGAATATCGCCCTCGTGACCCAAGAGGTGCTGTTATTCAACGACACGGTCCGCAACAACATCGCCTACGGCGCGATGCGCGAGGCGAGCGCGGCGGCCATCCTGAGAGCGGTCGAGGCGGCGCATGTCAGCGACTTCATCGCGACGATGCCGGAGGGGCTGGACACCTTGATCGGCGAAAATGGCGTCCGGCTCTCCGGCGGCCAACGCCAGCGTCTTGCCATCGCGCGCGCCATCCTCAAGGATGCCCCACTCTTGATCCTCGATGAAGCGACATCCTCGTTGGATTCCATCTCCGAGCAGCACATCCAAGCGGCACTGGATACCCTGCGCCAGGGACGCACGTGCATCATCATCGCGCACCGTTTATCGACGATAGAAAACGCGGATCGCATCATCGTGCTGAAGCACGGAAAAATAGAAGAGATCGGCACCCACGACGAGCTCCTCCGGCGCCACGGAACCTATGCCCGGCTGCACCGGCTTCAGTTCAGGTCGCATGCCGCGGCCGTCGAGATGCGCCCACGTCGTGGGGAAGAGTCCACGAAGATAAAAAAAACCGTGCAAGAATAAACTCCAACCGCACGCCGCGTTTGACAGTACGCCCCATGGCAAAGAAAACGAGCGCCCTCGCCGAGCCGTATCCCGGCCCGGCCGGTCAACCGATCCACGTCGGGTGGCGGGAGTGGGTCGCGTTTCCCGATCTCCGACTCCCCGCCATCAAGGCTAAGATGGACAGCGGCGCACGTACCTCGGCGTTGCATACGTTCAAACTGCACACCTATGAAACCGCTGGACACCTCAAGATTAAATTCTGGCTGCATCCCTTGCAACGCCGGATCGATATCACGCGGGTATGCACCGCGGACGTCG
>JBOIDH010000049.1:0-10251 GCA_050740495.1 Gammaproteobacteria bacterium
AGGCATTACTGCTCAACGATCGGGTCAAACAGTTGTCCGAGCAGTTCGCGGACAAACATCATGCCTTGTATTTAGGCCGTGGCGCGATGTATCCAGTCGCGATGGAAGGTGCCCTCAAGCTGAAAGAAATTTCCTATATTCACGCCGAGGCCTATCCGGCCGGCGAATTAAAACACGGGCCCTTGGCGCTGGTGGATGAAGATATGCCGGTCATCGCCGTCGCGCCAAACAACGAATTACTGGAAAAGCTGAAATCGAATTTGGAGGAAGTCAGGGCACGCAAGGGCAAGCTTTATGTCTTTGCCGATCCGAGTATCGGCATGCAAAGCGCCAACAACGTTTCTGCCATCGAAACGCTTTCCGTCGATGACCTCATCGCCCCAATTGTCTATACGGTACCGTTGCAACTGCTTGCCTATCACGTTGCCGTGCTTAAAGGAGCCGACATCGATCAACCGCGTAATCTCGCTAAATCCGTGACCGTGGAATAAAAGCGGTAGGGCGGCCGAGCCGACGAAGTCTATGCAATATCGCGTTCTTCTCGTAGACGACGATCGAGACATGATCTCGCTGTTATCCTCGTGGCTGAAGGATGCGGGTTTCGAGGTCGATCCCGTGATGTCCGGGAGCGAAGCGATCGCTCGCATCGATGTTATTCGTCCTCATCTGGTAATCACCGATCTCGTGATGCAGGGTATGGATGGCATGACCTTGCTTTCCAAGATCCACCGCCAGAATCCGCTGATGCCAGTGATCATGCTGAGCGGCAAGGCGCAAATCGCCGATGTCGTTAAAGCCATGCACCTCGGGATCGCGGAGTTTCTGACCAAACCGCTCACCAAGGACGAGCTCGTGGCCCGCGTACGGTATACGCTACGGCTCGCGGCCGGCGAGTCGGACTCCGGTTTGAATTTCGGCAAGGAAATAATTTATCGAAGCGAGAAGATCACCCAGCTCTTGGAACAAGCGAAACTCCTCGCCGCGACCGACGTTACGATCTTGATCACTGGCGCCACGGGCACCGGCAAGGAAGCGCTGGCCAAGGCCATTCACGAGGGCAGTGCGCGCAAGGATCAGCCCTTTGTCGCGATCAATTGTGCCGCCATTCCCGAGCAACTCCTCGAGTCGGAGTTATTTGGACACGAGAAAGGTGCGTTTACGGGCGCGCAAACGAAACATGAGGGGCTCTTCCAAGCGGCAAACAAAGGCACGATACTTCTCGACGAAGTCGGCGACATGCCTTTGAGCTTGCAAGTGAAGCTGCTGCGCGTGTTGCAGGACTTCGCGGTACGCCCCGTGGGGTCGGTCCGCGGGATCCCCGTGAATGTTCGCGTCATCTCCGCGACCAACACGGATCTGGAACAAGGGGTCAAGTCCAGCCGGTTTCGGGAGGACCTGTATTACCGGCTGAACGTGGTGCCGCTTCACCTACCCCCCTTAGCGGAACGCCGCGAAGACATTCAGCCGCTTTTAAATCACTTCTTGAAACGTGTAGGCCAGCGCGACAATAAGAAACGGAAGCGCTTTGCACCGGAGGCGGTTGAATATTTAGCCTCGGCTCCGTGGCCCGGAAACATTCGGCAACTCATGAATGTCGTTGAATTATGCTGCGCCCTCACGAATACCGATATAATCCCGCTGGCCATGGCGCAAAAGGCGCTGCGGGACCAGCCTGCTCATGTTCAGACGTTAAAGGACGCCAAAGAGGATTTCGAGCGAAGTTATCTCGTGAGCGTCTTGCGGGTCACGAACGGCCACGTTTCTCACGCGGCGCGGCTCGCCGGACGCAATCGAACGGAATTCTACAAGCTGCTTAAACAGCATCATATCGAACCGGAAGCGTTTAGAACCTCGCGGCAAGCCTCAGAGAAAGATTAGGGTTGAGACGTTGCGATCGATAAATAATACCCATGGCAACGAGAATTGTTCGCGTAGACCCGGAGCTGAAAGATCTTATCCCGGCCTTTTTGAACAATAGGCGGCAGGATGCATTGACGATTCGCGCAGCCTTGGCGCAGGAGGATATGGAAACGGTGCGGATCCTAGGTCATAGCATGAAAGGTTGCGGGGGCGGGTATGGTTTCAATGCCCTGAGTGAGCTTGGCGGGATCTTAGAACAGGGTGCGCAGAACCGGGACAGCGAAACGATAACGAACGCCGTGGACGAGTTGCAGGCCTACCTGGCAGAGGTCGAGATTATCTACGATTAAACCCTGGAGGGGCGTTAGCGCGTGAAAGAGGTGCGGTACGCGTCGCGGCCGTTGATATATGCCGTAAGCACGATCTTCGGCGCCGCGTTTTCTTTACTGCTTGTGATGTTAGCATGGCAGAATGCGCTCGAGGCTAAAAAAAAGGAATTTGCCTTTGACTCGATACTGTTACGGGATACAGTCAAACTAAGCGCTTCGGCCGCTCATAACTCTCTTGACAATATCGCCGCGCTTGTGGAGGGGCTGGATGGCTCTGTGATTGCCACATTACCCGCCTTTCTGAAATCGCTGCTCGCGCGTCATCCATTCATCGAATCAATTTCTCTTCATAGGAGCGGCTTTCCTCTAAATCACTTCCCGAACGATATGGCGTTGAGACCGGATTCGGGCCGGGATCCTTCATCGACGGGCCCCGTGATCCCGTGGGCTGGCGGCGCCGAGTTATATATTAGTCGAAACCCCGCGAAAGAAACACTTTACAACGATCAAGTTCTCTCCGACCCGCGTTTTACGGATGCCCTACGCGCGGCGGTTGACACCGGGATGGTGGTCCCCGGCCCTCTGGCTTCGGCCGCCGAGGGTATTCGTCCCTATACGCTCATCAAAGCGATCGGCACCGGTTTGGCGCAGGGCGCCGGCGTGGACCAACGATCGAATGCCGTGCCCGGCGCGTTTGTGGCTATCCTCGTGAATCCCGGCTATTTAATAAGCGAGTCCCTGTTACGGACTGATGTTTCGGTAAGCTTGTATACGGAATCTCAGGGCGTCACGGGCCGCCAACTCGTATTCGAGCAGCGCGACGCCGTAGCGCCGGAAACCGCGAGTTTTTCCATCAGCGCGTTCAAGGAGGAAACACTGGCGCAGTTTCCCTATTATTCGATGAAGTTGATCGTGGAAAAGCAGGTGCTTTGGAGGGAGATCGACAAGGGATTGATCGCTACCGCCATCGTGTTAGGAATCGGTGTAACGACATTAATCGTTGCCCTCGCCCGGGCGAGAGAAATACAGGCGTGGGAGTTAAGCCGGCGGAATCAGGAAATCGAACGCCGGGTTAGCCTGCAAACCAGAGAGCTTGCCACTACCCGGGATGCGGCGGTCAAGGCATCCACGGTAAAATCGGAGTTTCTGGCCAGCATGAGCCATGAGATCCGGACGCCGCTGAACGCGATCATCGGCATGGGCGAACTGCTCCGCGAGACGCCGCTCACGCGCGTGCAAAAACGCTACGTCGGCGTCTTCAAAAAGGCTGGAGAAGCATTGCTGGCGCTGGTAAACGACATACTGGACCTCTCGAAGATCGAAGCCGAGCAGTTGGTTCTCGAGAAAGTCCCGTTCAATTTACGTACTTTGATCGAAGAAGCAGCCGATATTTACGCGTTAAGAGCGGACGAAAAGGATCTCGAGTTGCTCTGCCACATCGGCGCGGATGTCCCAGCCCAAGTGAAGGGCGACGCGGCACGGCTGCGACAGATCCTCTTGAACCTTATCGGGAATGCAATCAAATTCACCCATAAGGGCGAGGTCGTAGTCAAGGTCTCGTCTAATCCCGACATAAGCGATCCCTATCGGCTTTTATTCTCGGTAGAGGATACCGGGATCGGTATTCCCGCGGACAATATCGGCACGATCTTCGATAGCTTTTCCCAAGCCGATTCGTCCACGACCCGAAAGTACGGAGGGACGGGGCTCGGCCTCACGATTTCCAAGCGCTTGGTGGAGCTTATGGGTGGCTGGATACGTGCGGAGAGTGTCGAAGGAAAAGGTAGCGTTTTATCGTTCGCGATCAGTCTGGGATCCGCCCCGGAGCCCCGGGCCAGAATAGCTACGGATGCATCCTTTGATCTTAAGGACGTCCGGGTGCTCATCATCGATGATAATTCGACTAATCGACTGATCTTGCGCGAAGTACTGACCGTTCAAGGCGCGTTGGTGAGCGAAGCCCACGGTGGCGCGGAGGGCATCCAGGCATTTCGGGAGGCGAGCCGCATGGGACAAGATTACGGTGTCGTCATTACCGATTGTCACATGCCGGAGGTTGATGGCTTTGCGGTAGTGAAGGCGTTGCGTATCGCGGGCGGATCGTGCAAAACGATACTAATGGTATCTTCGTCGCAACTCTCCAGTGATATGAGCACAGCCAGCGCGCTCGGGATCGGCGCCTACTTGATCAAGCCGGTAAAGTCCGTGGAGCTTATCAAAGCAATCAACGTCGCCATGCTAAGAACCTTAGACGAAACGCAAGACCGCATCGTCACAACGCCGCTACCTGAACCGCGCGCGGAAAATTTACCTATCTTATTGGTGGAAGACACGCCCGATAACCGGCTGCTCATCAAAGCTTATCTGCGGAAAACGCCTTATAAAATCGAAGAGGCCGAAAATGGGAGCGTGGCGCTCCAGAAGTTCAAGACCCACGCCTATGGTCTGGTATTGATGGATATCCAGATGCCGGTGATGGACGGTCACCAGGCAACGCGCGCCATGCGCGAGTGGGAAACGGAACAGGGCCGCGATCCGACCCCGATTATCGCCCTGACGGCTCATGCCATAAAGCAGGAAATGGATAAGAGTGTCGCCGCGGGATGCACGGCACATTTAATCAAACCGATTAAGAAGGAAACGTTTTTGCAAATCGTCCAGAAATATTTTCCGATGTCACCAGCGAGTTAGACCCCCCGCGGCGACACCGCGAGGGGCGAGCTCAATACGTTAATCGGACGGGAGGCGCGCCTGCCGATGTCTTGGGTCATGGCACGAGCCGCGGGCATCTTTAAGAAACGTTCTGCGCCGCGACCATGAAATAAAGCATAGGGATCGAAAACATAGTATTGAAGCGGCTCGCCAACATCGCCGTGCGCGCTGCCGCTTTTTTCTCCTCGTCGGACGCCTCGACCATGCCTAGGACCTTTCGCTGGTTGGGCCAGATGATCATCCACACATTGTAGGCCATGATAAGGCCCATCCACATGCCGATGCCGATGTAGGTGTCCCGGCCACCGGTCCCGATGCCGAGGATAAGGGCGTTCAGGATATAACCGTTCATGATCGCTACCAGGAGCCCGGTCACGACCGTCGACAACGCGGCCCACCGGAACCAGAACAACGCCGTTGGCGCGATGACTTTGCTGATGGCGGGTTTTTGCTCATCGGGGATCTTGGGCATTGACGGGATCTGCACGAAATTGAAATACCACAAGAGCCCGATCCACATCACGCCGGAGACCACATGCAGCCACCGAAATAAGAAGCTAACCCATGCGTACGACGCCTCGACGGCGCCGACAGCGAGGGCCAAAACCGTGACCAGGACAGCCCCAAAGATAAGCGCTCGTTCGAGCTTATCTAAACCGACTTTGGCCAGCGTATCGAAGATTTTCACCATAATAGCGTTCATGAGTCAGCCTCCCCTTTTATTCTTCCGAACCCACCGGATCCACACTACGTCAAGAAGGAGCGGATATCAATAACTCCAAGGAGTTATGCGGAGTGTCACCGGTTCGGCATCGGTCGCGCATGCCCGAGCGCCCCGCCTGTACACTATAAACCATGGATCCGATGGACCAAGGCATACGCTACCCGCCGAACCGGGTTCGTGACGCGTTGCATCGCTTGCTGTTCGGTCTTGTCGCGGCGCCGGGTCCCAGCTTTCAGGACTGGGTCCTACGTCATTTCTTCGAACGCCTCTACCGGCGACCCAACCCCTGGTCTTACGAGGGTTCACCGTATCAAAACCACAAATGCGGCCAGGCGCTCGCGCTGATCCCACAGAACGCCTACTGGTGTGTGTTAGAGGTCGGGTGCGGGGAAGGGGCGTTCTCCGAGCGACTCCTTGCGGAGCGCGACGTGCGTGAGTTTATCGGCGTCGACATCTCCACGCGCGCGATCGCCCGGGCGAAGAGCCGCTGTTCCCGGTACGAAAACGCGCGCTTCGACGCGGAAAACATCTTCTCGGCGCGCCTCCCGGGCGCGTTTGACCTCATCGTCGTCTGCGAAGTCCTCTACTACCTCGGCGGATCGGCGCCGGATCTCGCGGCGCTGCTCATCCCGAAGCTGTCTCCCCGCGGACGCTTGCTCTTGGTGCATCTTTGGCCCGAAGCCGAACTATTGCACCGCGCTTTCCTTGCGAGTGGCGATCTGAGCGTGCTCGATGAGCTCGTCGATCGGCATAGCGTGCGGCCGTTCTGTGTTTCTCTACTGGGGAGGGGCCCGTAAATCAAGCGCGATCGCGTTCAGTTTACCGCCTCCGCGGGCTTCACCGCGACGCCTTTCTTGATGGTGGCCACCGTAATGAAAAGGATGCTCAGGAGCATCGCCCCGATACCGATTGCTTTGATCGCGGGAAACTCTTCGCCAAACACACAGTAACCGGCCAATAACGTCACCGGCCGTTGGGTAATGATCACCAAGGGTACGCTGACCGAGACATCGCCGTGGGCCAAGGCGATCTGCATGAAGATAAAGCCGATGAGGCTGAATATGACGATGAATAGAACAGGCCAGAGGGTGATAAACGCAATGAGACTTTCCCAGGAGGTGATCGAAAAATAGCCGAGCTGCGAGGCGATCAGGTTAGTATTCACCTTGAGAAACATTTCCACGTTTCCGAAAGCGATCCCGGCGCAAGTCGCGAAATAGATTTCATGGATCGGGCGCTCGTCCCGCAACGCCCCCGCCACCAGAGCGATGATCGCGATCAAGGACAGCCCGGTGACGACACCCAGTGGTAATGGGTAGCTTTCGTGGCCTGTCGATGGATCGCTGACAAAAAGCAGGATTGCCGTGCCCAAGATCGCAGTGATCACACCGATCCATTGCTCCCGGGAGAGAATTTCCTGCAGGAACAGATAACCGAGGATCAAAGTAAAGACATAGGCAAAGTTCAGGAGCGGGTAGACCAGCGTGATATCCGCCAACGACTGGATCTCGATGATGATCAGGTTGGCGATTGCCCCCGCCAGCCAACCCGCGAGCCAGAACTTGTTGCGGATCGCCGCCCGCGCCTTTTGTTTCCAGCTCGCGCGCTGCGGCAGCTCACGTTGGAGCGCATACTTGCAAAGCACCGCGCTCGCCCCGTACAGGACGCAACAAAAGACCACGATCGCTCCGTATAGAAACATTTATACTGGTTCCTTGAGTCCGCGCGGACTGTGCAAGCGCTTAGCGGTTCGATGATGACACCAATCCGCGCCGATTGTAAGCCTGTAGGATAAAATCAATGCTCAAGTGAGTGTGATGAAAAACGCTGCGGCCGCTGGCGTCGATACGATGGCCTTGGCCTACCAGGTTGGGAAAAAGCTCGCCGTGCACATCGGCGCGCTGGTGAGCCTGGCAATCGTCACACTCGCCCTCTGGGTCTTGTATCACACCCTGCACGAGATCCATCTCCATGACGTCATTGATAGCTTCAACGATCTCCCGGCTGCATCGATCCTCCTAGCGTTCTTGATCACCGCGGTAAGCTACCTCGCCGTCACCGGCTACGACGTCCTCGCATTGCACCATCTCCGAAGGCCCTTACCGTACTGGCGCGCAGCGCTCGCCGCATTCCTCGCCTCGGCGTTCGGCAATAACGTCGGGTTCACCATGCTCACCGGCGGCTCGATAAGGTATCGGATCTATTCGCAAGCGGGGCTCTCGGCGCTCGAGATCGCCGGCGTCACCACCATGTGCTCCCTGACCACCGTGATGGGGATGGTCTTTATCTTCGCGGTGTCACTGCTGTTTGCGAGCGGGGACGTCAGCGACACCGCGATTCAACTCCCGCCGGGCCTGCGCCTCTACGTGGGCGGTTCCATCATGGCCGTGATACTGGGATATTTAATCGTGGCCGCCCTGCGCCCGATCACGCTCACTACCGAGAATTGGTCGCTGCGGCTCCCGACCGCCAAGACCGCCTTGGCGCAAGGCGGGCTCGCGACGCTCGACCTGCTCCTTGTCGGCACCCTGATTTATACCCTGCTGCCAACGCATGCGGGAACCGACTTTATTAGCTTTTTAGGCATCTTCGCGCTCGCCATGATGGCTGGTAGCATGAGCAACGTCCCGGGCGGTATCGGGGTGTTCGAGACCGTACTGCTGCTCGGCCTTCCCGAGATCCCGCCTGCCGCGTTGCTAGGCTCCGTGCTCTTGTTCCGATGCGTATATTACCTCTCGCCCTTGAGCCTCGCGGCCATCCTGTTCGCCGCCTACGAGCTGGTCTCGCGGCGTGCCCGCATTCTTCGCATCCATGGTGCCGCTACCGATTGGCTCGCTGAGATCGGTCCTCAGATCATGAGCGTAATTATCGTTTTCGCCGGCGTCGTGCTGCTTTTTTCGGGCGCCACACCCACCTACGGCGAGCGGCTACGGATCGTGCGTGACTACGTACCGCTTGGTATTGTCGAGATTGCCCAGCTCGTCGCTAGCGCGGCAGGGCTTGGGCTCATTATCCTCGCGCGCGGCATTTCCCTGCGCCTATCCAGGGCCTACGGTCTCTCGGCGCTACTACTCGGGCTCGGGATCCCAGCCGTCCTGCTTAAGGGCTTGGACTACCAGGAAGCGGTCATTCTCGCTACCGTCCTCATCGTGCTGCTACCCACGCGCAGGGAGTTTCAGCGTCACGCCTCTCTGTTTAGCCAGGGGTTTACCGTGGGATGGGTCTCCGCGCTAACGGCGATCCTAGCGATCACGATTTGGCTCGGGCTCTTCAATTTTAAGCACCTCACCTACTCCCACGAGCTTTGGTGGCAATTCGCTTACGATGCCGAGCTGTCGCGCTTCCTGCGCGCTATGTTCGTCGTCTTCGGGATCATGGGCGGCGTCATGCTTTTTACCTTATTCCGCCCGGACCCAGTACCCGAGCCTCCACATGATCTGGGCCGAGTGCGGCGCATCGTGCGAAAAGACCCCGATACGCGGGCGAACGTCGCCCTCCTCGGAGACAAGCGCTTGCTTTTCAGCCACTCAGGAAATGCCTTTATCATGTACCAGGTCCAAAGCAAGAGCTGGGTCGCCTTGGGGGACCCCGTGGGCGCACCGGAAGAGCGGTCGCGGTTGACCTGGGCGTACCGCGAGCTATGTGACCGCTACGGCGGCTGGCCCGTGTTTTACTTGGTGGATGCCGCCAACCTTTCCCTGTACGTCGACCTCGGACTCTCGCTCCTCAAGCTCGGGGATGAGGCTCGGGTGCGCTTGGATGAATTTTCACCCCTCAACGTCGCCAGCGCCCAATTGCGCGAGGTACACCGCAAGCTTCGCGAGCAAGGCATGCGCTTCGAGATGGTGCGCTCCACCGATGTCGTTCCGCTGCTCCCGGAACTTAAAGAGGTCTCCGAGGCCTGGCTGCACGAAAAGCAAGCCCATGAACAGGGCTTCTCTAAGGGATACTTCAACGAGGGTTACATTGCGCGCCTGCCCATCGCCGTGGTCCGCGCTGGGCAGCGCATCGTCGCCTTCGCTATCTTGTGGGCCAGCCGCAACAAAGAGGAACTGGCGCTCGACCTCATGCGTTACCATCCCGATGCCCCGGCCGGGGTCATGGATTATCTCTTAGTCGAGCTCATGCTCGGCGGCAAGGCGCAAGCTTATCGCTGGTTCAACCTCGGGATTGCCCCGCTCTCAAGCCTCGACGCACACCCCCTCGCTCCGCTTTGGCAGCGTGTCGGCAAGCTCATGTACCGGCAGAGCGAGCACTTCCAGAACATCGAAAGCCTGCGCCGTTACGAAGAGAACTTCAAACCCGTATGGCGCCCAAAATACCTCGCCTCGCCGGGGGGCCTGAATCTGCCAAGGATCCTCCGGGACATCGGGCGCCTGATCGCGGGCGGTCAAAGGGTGTAGCCGGACGTTAGATTCGGTATGAGAAACTACAAGATTGCGCTGGTGAGTGACTGGTACTACCCACGGGTGGGCGGTATCGAGTACGCGATCGACGCGCTCGGCCGCGGGCTGGTCGCGCTGGGTCACGAGGTGCACATCATCGCGCGGCTTTACGGCCGCGCCTTGGCGCACGAAGCCAGCAATGGCCTGCCGATTATTAGGCTGGAGGGTTTCCCGCTATCGG
>JBOIDH010000050.1:0-10250 GCA_050740495.1 Gammaproteobacteria bacterium
CTCATACCTCGTTGGAAACACACACCCACGTTCAGACTCATACCATATTGGAAAAGACTGGGGCTTGGAATGAAGGGGCGATAGAGATACGCTTATAGTTTCGATCACTTGTTCGCTGAGCATGGCCGAGCCGCGGCCGGATAACGATACTAACATATGGCAAGGTGGAGGAGCACATGAATATCCTACTGGTCTACCCCGAGATGCCCTACGCCTTCTGGTCGATGAGCAATCTGCTCAGGATATCGGGAAAACGGGCCAGTTACCCCCCGATCGGATTGCTTACCGTCGCCGCCATGTTACCCAAGGAGTGGCATAAGCGCCTCATCGATCTCAATTTAAACAAGCTTGCCGACGAGGATCTCAAATGGGCGGATTATGTCTTCATCGGCGCCATGAATGTCCAAGCCACCGCCGCGCGAGCACTGATCCGGCGCTGCAAGTTGGCGGGCGTCAAAGTGGTAGCGGGTGGCCCACTGTTTACGCACGAGTACGCCGCGTTTCCGGGCGTCGATCATTTCGTGCTCAACGAGGCCGAGGTGACGCTGCCGCGATTCCTTGCCGATTTGGCAGAGGGCTGTCCCAAGCCCATCTACACGTCGCCCGAGATGGCCGATGTCCACACGACCCCGGTCCCGTTGTGGGAGCTGGTCGATCTCAGTCAATACGGGTTCGCGATCGTCCAGTATTCGCGCGGTTGCCCCTATCAATGCGACTTTTGCGACGTGACGGCCCTCTTCGGCCGGCGGCCGCGTACCAAGACCTCGGCGCAGATCATCGCCGAGCTTGAGGCACTCGGGGATCTGGACCGCTTCGATCTGGTCGTCTTCGCCGACGACAATCTCATCGGCAACAAGAAACTCCTAAAAACCGATCTCCTGCCCGCCTTGATCGAGTGGCGCCGGCAAAAGCAGCCCGCCGTCGGTTTTGCCACCCAGCTAACGGTGAATCTGGCCGATGATCCCGAGCTCATGCAACTGATGTTGGACGCCGGCTTCCGGCATATCTTCGTGGGTGTGGAGACGCCTGACGAGGACAGCCTCATCGCCTGCAAGAAACGGCAAAACACGCGCCGCGACTTGCTCGACAGCATCCGGCAATTGCACCGCTCGGGCTTCATCGTCACGGCCGGATTTATCGTCGGCTTCGATACCGACACAGCGGCGATTTTCCAGCGCCAGATCGATTTCATCCAAGACTGCGGAATCGTCATCGCCGGGGTCAGCGTGCTCAAGGCGCCTCCCGGCACCGAGTTATACGATCGCATGAAGCGCGAAGGACGGCTCATCTACGAGTTCGATTTTCACGAGAGCCAAACCAATATCGTGCCGAAGATGGATGCTCGAACCTTGAGCGCGGGTTACAAGCAAATACTGACACACCTGTGCGCGCCCGAACACGTGTTCGAGCGCGCAACGGCGTTCATGCGGGATTACCGAACACAGTACTTAGGCCAATTGCCGCTCACCGCGCCGTGGAACCTCACGCTGCTACGGCGATACCTGGGCATCATTTGGCGGATTATCTATTCCGTGGGGCTCAGAGGTCCGCAGCGCGCCCATTTCTGGCGATTGATCCGCTGGACCGCGGTGAATCGCCGCGACCTCATCGATCTCGCATTCTTCTTTGGCGTATGGATGTATGAGTTGCAGGCGATGTACAAGAGCTACGACGCCTCGGGCCATTTCGATATTTACAAGGTGCCGATGGCGCTCGCGGAGCGGACCGAAACGGCGGCGATTTCCGGTGTCGCGAGTCTGTCGCCGTCTTAGCGCTTTGAGAAAATATCGGGGAGCTGAGGGCGCGCGCGTAACCTAGAAGATCTGCTTTAGAGCACTACTAAAAATTCCCCTCTCCCACCGGGAGAGGGTTAGGGTGAGGGGATATAACTCTATGATTTGTATTCCCCTCATCCCCGCCTTCTCCCGAAGGGAGAAGGTGTCCGTCAACAAGATTCACCAAAGTGGGTGTAGGCGCATGAAAAATATAATACCAGTATCACTCCTTGTGTGCGGCGCTGTGAGCGGTTGCAGCGACATCAACGCCAATTCCGCGATGATCACCACCACCAAATTCGACGGCGCGTGGCTGGTCGGGGGCGGCACCAAGACCGCGCGTCCCGGCGGGGACGACAGGTGCGGTTACGGGATTGGGGACGGGACCATCACGATTGAAGGCGGCAAGGTAAGCGGTAACCTCACCGATAATTCCGGCTATGCGTATGCGCTTGAAGGCGTGATCCAGGACTCCGGGAAAATGGAAGGCGGATTCACCTACGAAGGCTACGATGCGGCGACCTTCGAGGGATTGCTGTCGGCGGCCAAGGGCGGAGGAAGTTGGAAAGATATCAACGGTTGTCCGGGGACCTGGCAGGCTACGAGGAAAGAAAGTGTGCCGGCTGACCCGGTCAACGGAAAAGCGGATATCACGCCGTCGTCTTAAGGTACATATATGGCCTTTCCCATACCGAATATACCGCGAACGGGAATAATTTCCTAACATGGGTGACCTCAATATCACCGTCACCCCGGCGGAAGCCGGGGTCCAGTGCGGCGCATGAAGGCTCGACTGGATGCCGGTTTTCACCGGCATGACGGAAGAGAAAACGTAGATTATGACCGTTGCCTACATAGCGTGTGGCTTGAGAAGCCCTGTTTCCTGAGAGCATCAAACAGCGGCGCGCTTTTGTTGACCATCCTTAGAACCGGGGTTCTATGTTAGGGCTGGAAAATCGCTCTTCTGGAAAAGCGGGCGTACGCGAGCATACGACTGCTCGAGTCGCTGTTTTCCGCCTGCCTCGCGATCGACGATTGCGATGATGCCAACGATCTCATAACCGGCAGCAGAGAATTCCTCGCACGCTTTAATAGTTGACGATCCGCTCGTGATTACATCATCAACCACGACGATCGATGTCCCTATTGGAAGCTGATTTTCGATCTTGTTCATCGTCCCGTGCTTTTTCGGCTCTTTTCGAACTATCGAAGCGTGAACGGTACTAAGGCCTCTCTGGTAGGCCATCAACGCAACCGCGGCTGAGATGAAATCAGCGCCCATCGTCATTCCTCCGATTGCCGTAGGACGCTTCGGGAACGCTTCTATTTCTCGAAGAATTTCGGATGCGATGAGAGCCAGTCCTTCACCTTCGAGAGTAACCGTCTTACAGTCAAAATAGAATCCGGACTTTCCCCCTGTGCTAAGGGTAAAGTCTTGGCTAGTTACTAAGCATTTCTGCTCGATAAGTTGTCGGAGGCGCTCGCGTTCGCCTGTCATATTCGTCCTCCAGAAATGCCATTCGCACAGAAAATAATGCGGCTACGCCGGGCCTTCTTATTATGCCGCTTTGGGCATGCCCAATCCACCGAAGTACAGCGCATCGGGGTCAATACGTGCAAGGTGGTTTTGCCCGCTCGGTTGGGACTAATGGCGGCGATGATCCCCGAGTTGGCGAATAGAAGATGCACGTCCACTAGGGCACGGACGCCATCGAACGATTTGGAAAGGCCCTCACAGCGTAGCATGATCAAATGAATAGAATAGATAAGTCATGTCTTAGGAACCCTGAAGTTTATCGTTTGACCGACGGTTTGAGCTAACGTACGTCATAGCGTACTATATTGACGATTTAGCCTAACCTATTGAGGATGGTCGATGACGACTATGACTGCCAGCGAGGCGAGGTCGAATCTCTATCGCTTGATAGACGAAGCAAACTCCACCCACACTCCCATACTCATCACCGGCAAGCGCTCGAATGCCGTTCTTATAGCTGAAGAAGACTGGCGCGCGATCCAGGAGACTGTGTACCTATTGTCCATTCCTGGCATGAGAGAGTCGATTCGCGAGGGATTGAATACACCCATCGGGGAATGCGCCAAGGACTCCGGCTGGTGAAATGGCAGGTCGTCTTCACTAGGCAGGCCCAAAGAGACGCCAAGAAATTGGCCGCTGCTGGGTTGCGACCCAAGGTGAAAGAATTACTGGATATCCTTAGCGAAAATCCATTTCAGAGTCCACCTCCCTACGAAAAACTGGTCGGCGACCTGGCAGGCGCCTATTCCCGGAGGATCAATGTCCAGCACCGACTCGTTTATCAAGTGCTGGAGCAGGAACGTGTCGTTAAAGTAATCCGGATGTGGCCCCATTATGAATGAGATCGGTTAGCCCCGGATTTCTCGAAGTTCGGCTGAAAGAGTAACCAATCGGAGGTGCCATGAGCCTCGCCGGCAAGACGCTGTTCATCACCGGCGCGTCGCGCGGCATCGGGAAGGCGATCGCGCTGCGCGCCGCGCGCGACGGTGCGAACGTGGCGATCGTCGCCAAGACCAAGCAGCCGCATCCGAAACTGCCGGGCACGATCTACTCCGCCGCCGAAGAGATCGAAGCCGCGGGCGGGCGAGCCTTGCCGATGCCGGTGGATATCCGCGACGACACCAAAGTCGCCGAGGCGGCGAAGCGCTGCGCGGAGCACTTCGGCGGCATCGACATCCTGGTCAACAACGCCAGTGCGATCTCGCTCACCGGCACGCTCGAGACGCCGATGAAACGGTTCGACCTGATGTTCGGCGTGAACGTGCGCGGCACCTATTGCTGCTCGCAGGCCTGCATCCCTTACCTCAAGCAGTCGGCGAAGGCCGGCCGCAATCCGCACATCCTCAATCTCGGGCCGCCGCTCAACCTGAACCCGAAGTGGTTCAAGCATCACAGCGCCTACTCGATGGCGAAATACGG
Source organism: Gammaproteobacteria bacterium (assembly GCA_050740495.1). Lineage (GTDB taxonomy): Bacteria > Pseudomonadota > Gammaproteobacteria > JACCXJ01 > JACCXJ01 > USCg-Taylor. Next base: position 4,732 of record JBOIDH010000050.1, read on the forward strand.
CATGAGCATGTGCGTGATCGGCATGGCGGAGGAGTTTCGCGCCGACGGCATCGCGGTGAACGGGCTCTGGCCGCGAACGGTGATTCACACCGCCGCGTTGGCGATGATCTCCGGCGTCGATCCCGACCGCTGTCGCACCCCGGAGATCCTCGCCGATGCCGCATACATCATCCTGAACCGCGACAGCCGCAAGCACAGCGGCAATCTTTACATCGACGAGGAGGTGCTCGCCGCCGAGGGCGTCATCGATCTCGCGCGCTATGCGGTGGCGCCAGGCATGAAGGATTTGCTGCCCGATCTGTTCGTCGATTGACGCACCACGGAGTAAGGTTGCTCGGCCATTCCGGGCACGGGGCTGCCATGACGCGCCGCTGAGTTTCTGAGAAACCACTCACTTGTCACTCGCATCCCTCGCGGATACCAGACGGGAATAGGCCATGACCTCCCCTACTCCTTCGACATCTTACGCGGGTCGTCGGCAGGATTCACGTAGTTAATCTCGAACGGGCCTATACCCGATACCTGAATCACGGTCTCGCCCTTTGCCCAAACAAAGTGTCTCACTCCTTTAGGCATCAGAGCGTACGACCCGACCGGCAGCTCATGGCCCGTCGCCTGGTCGAACTTCTCCCCCACCTTCATCCCGAATGCGCCTTGAAGGACTACGATCCTTTCGTCCGTCGGGTGCCAGTGTGGCGGGACTCTGTAGCCGTCCGGGAACCTTCCGCGGATGGTGAACGGCGCGCCGGCTTTCGACAGGTCACCCTCTAAGACTGCGAGCTGAGCGCCGGGGGGGAGCGACGGCGGGGCAGGTCCCCACCTGACCTGATCGGGGACGACGACTACGTGTGCCGTGTGCGAGCCGGTAGACGCGGAACGGTCTTTCCTCTCTTGACTAGATTGGGCAAGACACAGTGACGCGAGAGTCAGCGAAGCGAGAATTATGAGGCTAAGCTGATACTTTCTCATTTCTTTGTTTCCTCCTTAGCAGACATGCTGGGGCAACTGGGGAGACGAGTGGTACTCCTATGCTAAATTTGAGGCTGAGTCAACGTTAATATGGTGCGACCTTACCTGCGCAATCGTGATATGCCGCCGCATCTCTCCCTCGCTCGGTACCACCGCTAGCAGCGAGGGAAAATGAGGGGCTACGTAAGGTCAACAACACTTTATAGACTTACCATACGTCCAGTGGAGATTAAGGCCGACGGCATTGCCGGCCGGCCCCGCCCGGAATCGTGGCAGGACATCGTACCGGAGCAATAAGGTAATCAGCTTACAGCGTAGCTCCGCATCCTCGATTTCGTTGAAATAACGTTGGTTCGCGGGCAGTAATGCCAAGGCGAGCGCATCGGCTTCGCTCAGCACCGATACCATGGTCGCAAACCCGCCGTCGAAGCATTTGTTCAACAAGCCCTCGATATACTCGACATGGGTCGGGACCGCCAAGATCTGTTTATCCGCGCGTGCTTTCGCTACCGATCGCTTCTCCGGGGTGAGGGATCGCCTGATTTCCGCGAGTCGTTGCGGCAGGTCCGCGAAGGCGCCGCGTTGATCCGCGGGAACATTGGCTAGGACCTGATGCACCCGCGCCTCAGTGTCGATGACATCGAGGAGCGCCCGGCGCAATGCGCGATTCGGCGCGTGGATGACTTCCGAATGCGCTGAGGCCGGCGCCGTGTCCGGGCTGTTCCAATAGAAACTCCCGTGCGCTTGTAGCACCTCGGCGAAGCTATCGATCAACGGCGGCATTGCCTTCGGGGGTACGAGGTGCAGCACCATGCTGGCATAAATGATGTCCACCGATTCCGGGGCGATGATGTCGGAAATGAGCCGAATCTTACCGCTGCCCGGATCCGTGAGCGAATGAAAGTCGATAAACGTGAAGGCGTTGAGGAGCTCGTAGGCCTTGGCGAACCAGCCGCTGGGGAAATCGAAAAGCAGCAGCTTGAAGTTGATGCCGTTAACCTTCATTCGCTGCATCAAACCCGTCTCCTGGAGGCCCTTGATCAGCTCCAAGGTGGCGAGGCCAGTGCCCGCGCCGTAGTCGGCCAGCATAAGTTGCCGCGATTTACGGCCAGGGCTGAGGCAATGGTCAAGCCGCCGTTCGATGTCTTCGAGTAAACCATGCACCAGCATGCCGGTGCTGCTGGCGCACCAGCGCCGCGGGCGGGTGAGATCGCCGTCGTGATAGAGAAAGCGGTGCAAGGATTCGCCATCGAGGGTGTCCTCCGATCCGCCCGGCCGCCAGCTCGTACCGTCTCGCCGGGGCGGCGGGTGCGCTGCCGCGATCGCGATTGGGCCGGCGGTCTTGAACCGGCTAAGGCTGATGGCGACAAACGGAAGCCGCGAGGGGTATACCCTTTGCTCATGGGCGACGGCGCGGAAACCCGCCTCCTCCGCAAGCGACATAAACGCTTCGTAGTCGATAGGGTATTGGTTCGAATACCCGTGATAGGTATCGAAGGCCGTGGCGTGGGTTTTGCCGTTGTACTCGGCGGCAATCGGAGGATAGACGTTGTGAGCCTCGATGACGATGAGGCCATGTTTCCTGATGTAGGGCGCCCAGCGCCGGAGATGCTCGACCAGATTCTGTTCGAGGAGTTGGTTCGGAATTGCATTGCCGGTCTCGCCGGCATAAGCCCCTGTGGATAAAACTAGGCGTTTGCGCGCGCTCGCTCTATCCCGCGGCTCGGTATAACGCCGATTGTGATCGATGAAAGCGCGGATATGCAGGCCGTCCACACTATCGAATCCGCGCTCGCCCAAGGCCTGCGCGAAAAGCGTGGGATCGGTCACGTCTCCGAAGAGGGTGATGTTCGGAACCCCGGCGGTCTCTAGGGTGCGGCGGGCGGCTTCCAGCGCCTTGGCATTGTAATCCGCGCCGATCATCAAGAGCGGATATTCGCCGAGGTGCCGGCCGCGCAGGGTCTTGGCCGCAACGATCTCATAGACGCGTTTGAGCCAAATTCCATCGCCGCAGCCCATGTCGGCCACAAAGCGCGGTTGCCCCAAAAGCGGCTCCCGATTGAAGATCGCGATCAGGATCTGTTCGGAATCCTCGAAATAGGGGCGGTGGGCGACACCGCTTGCCAGCACGTTCAAGCTGCGATCGACATGCGTCTCCTCGTGGCCTGGCGCGACATGAGTAACGTGTTGGGAAGAGTTGAAAATGAGGCTCGGCAACTGGCAGAACATCGGCCAATACGACAGCGTGAGCCCGTAATGGAGCGTGAACTCGCACGCTACCCGACCAAGCTCAGTGAACCGATGGCGCCGTCCTTCTGGCAGTACCCATCCCAAGTGCTCGATAGCCGCGAGGCCCGCGCGGAGGTTGTCGTGCGGTTCGGGGAGTCCGTCACAGGCGAAGTAATCGCCTTCGAGCAAGCCGCGCAGCTTCGCCGCGATCATGAAGGGGCCAACCAATATGCCGTCGAGGTGCTTGCGGATGGTCTCATTGAGCCTCGATTCTTGGTCCGCCGGATCGCCCACGGCGAGATCCCAGTTTTGTATGCAGCGCCGGGTTATCCGGGCGTAGTGCTCGGCACTCGCCGCGTCGAGGTCCCCTTGATGGAAGAGATGCCGTTCCATCGGGATCCCCGAATAGGCAAACTCCGCAACTTCGGCATACCGCGGAAAGGTTTTCGCCGCGATCTCGCCCTGCGGCGTCACCTCGAAGACCATCGTATCGGTTCCGGGAACGCCTGCTCGCGTGATCCAGCCTTGAGCCGCGAGACACCGGAGCGCGACATGAAGGTAGCCGGGGTTGCATGGATAGCGGTCCAGAAGCTCCCGGAACGTCACGCGCCCGTGACTGACGAGGTGTGTCAGGAGGCCATGTTTTTCCAAGGCACGGATCGTCGCTCCGATGACGATCCCGTCGTGGTGAAGAAAAAGCGTCCGCAACAGCGAGGGCGCGGCGGTCGAAATTGTCGTGGTTTGTTGTCGGCGGTGGCGAGGGGCCGCAATCACATTCATTCGCTTTAAGTTAGCTTCCATAAGAAAGGCGCTGTCTCAGGTTATTGCGGCCGGCAGCATGTCGGCCTTTTATTGTAGTCGCCGCGGCGATGCAACGCACACGCGACGGCGACTCAAGTGGCGCCTGCGAAGGTAACGCGAGCACTTTGCTTAAGGACCGGCTTATAATCTACTAAGGAAACTCTGATTAAGTCCCCTCTCCCCCAGGGAGAGGGTTAGGGTGAGGGGGTAACTCATTGATTTTAATCCCCTCACCCCCGCCCTCTCCCGGAGGGAGAGGGAGAAACGCGGACTTGTTCAGACCTTCCCTAAACTGTCCTCGCCGCCTTGAGGAGACGCGCATGAATATATTCAAACTGCCCGATTTAGGGGAAGGCCTGACCGAGGCCGAGATCGTAAGCTGGCATGTTCAGGTCGGCGACGAAATCAAAGAAGACGAGCCCTTGGTGTCGGTCGAGACCGCGAAGGCCATCGTCGATATTCCTAGTCCTAGCAGCGGCCGGGTGCACCACCTCTACGGCGAAGCCGGCGATCTCGTCCATACCGGTGATCCCCTGGCTGAATTGGCGCCCGCCGGCGAGCCCGAGAAGGTCCGGGGCGCGGCCGATGCCGGTACGGTCGTCGGTCAGGTGGCGCGCAGTGATACCGTACTACGAGAGCAAACGAGCGCCGTCGGGCCGCACCCCGGCGGGCTCAAGGCGACCCCGGCGGTGCGGGCGCTGGCGCATCGCCTCGACGTGGACCTCGCCATCGTCACGCCGAGCGGCCCGGACGGAACCATCACCACGGCGGACGTGCAGCGCGTGGCCAAGATCCTGGCCGAAGTGGGGCCCTTAGAACCCTTGCGCGGAGTGCGCCGCGCGATGGCCCGCACCATGGCCTCGGCGCACGCGGAGGTGGTGCCGGTGACGATTTGCGAGGACGCCGATATCCACGCCTGGCCGCCGGGCAGCGATGTGACGTTGCGGCTCATCCGCGCGCTAGTCGCCGCCTGTCGATCCGAACCCGCTCTGAACGCCTGGTACGACAGCCACGCGCTCGGGCGCCGCTTATTGAAAAAGATCGAGCTCGGGATCGCCGTGGACACCGAGGAGGGCCTCTTCGTGCCGGTGTTGCGCGATGTCGGCGAGCGTCCGCCGGAAGACCTGCGCCGAGGACTCAATGCGATGCGCGAGGCGGTGCGCAAGCGTACCATCCCTCCCGAAGAGCTTCGCGGCTATACGATTACACTGTCGAACTTCGGGACCTTCGGGGGCCGCTATGCCAACCCCATCATCGTGCCGCCGACGGTCGCGATCCTGGGCGCCGGCCGCATCCGCCCAGCCGTAGTCGCCTCGAAGGGCCAACCCACCGTCCATACCATTATTCCACTGTCCCTGACCTTCGATCACCGCGCCGTGACCGGCGGCGAGGCCGCGCGTTTCTTGATGACCGTGATCAAGGATCTGGAGATCGCCGCGTAGGAATACGATGGGAGCGCTGACCACCGGAGGACTCGAGGGCACCCCTTCCCGCCCCCCCCGCATGGACCACCCCAACAC
>JBOIDH010000051.1:0-10226 GCA_050740495.1 Gammaproteobacteria bacterium
GCTGTTCGAAGCCAACCGGATAGAATTGCCAAAGGCGTTGGTCCACGCCGAAGCCCGGAGTCTCCGGGATGAAGCCTATCGTACTCTGGTGCTGCGAAGCGGCAAGCAAGAACGGATTGAGATGCTCCCCGCCGAGCCTTTCGAGGAGCGTGCCCGGTGGCGGGTTGCGGTCGGCCTCATCATAGGCGAGTTCGTTAGAACTATCGGATTCGTGGTGAGCGCATCGATGCTGAGATCCGCCGTCGAAAGCATGGCCGCGGGTTTCGAGGACGCCGCGGCCATGGTTAAATGGTATTACGAGGATCGCAAGCGCCTCGCGGGCGTCGAAGCCCTGATCCTTGAAAACGAGGTGGTAAACTGGGTGCTTAGCAGAGCTAGAGTCAAGGAACAAGCGTTGACGTTTGACGCGCTGATGAATCCACGGCAGACTGAAGAACAAGCGAGGCAAGCTGATTAATTATGTACGAGAGTGAGAAATCCACCCCAAGAGGGCTCAATCTGGTGCCGATTGTTGTTGAACAGTCGGCGCGGGGTGAGCGGGCGTACGATATCTATTCCCGGCTTCTCAAGGAGCGGGTAGTGTTTCTCGTCGGGCCGGTGACGGATGAAGTGGCCAACCTGATCGTAGCCCAGTTGTTGTTTCTGGAATCGGAGAACCCGGACAAGGATGTGCATCTGTATATTAATTCGCCTGGGGGTTCCGTTAGCGCGGGCCTGGCAGTCTATGACACCATGCAGTTTATCAAGCCCAGCGTCAATACCATGTGTGTCGGGCAGGCAGCGAGCATGGGAGCGCTGCTGCTCTGCGGCGGCGCGAAAGGCAAGCGCTACTGTTTACCGCACTCGCGCCTCATGATTCATCAACCGCTCGGAGGCTTTCAGGGCCAGGCATCCGATATCGACATCCACGCGCGCGAGATATTAAAAGCGCGGGACCGCTTGAATCAGATACTCGCGCGGCATACCGGGCAAGCATTGAAGAAAATCGAAGTGGACACTGAGCGGGATAATTTCATGGGGGCCGAGGAAGCCAAGGAGTATGGGTTGATAGATGATGTACTCTGTCAACGCGCGCTACGTCCGGTGGGTGGCTTATAGATTGCTGTGGTTAAAAATCAGCTCTGCAAGGTTAAATCCCTAATGCCTAGAGGTGGCCAATGAACGACGGCAAACAGTCTAGAGGCGGTGACGGAGAACGGCTCTTGTATTGTTCATTCTGCGGTAAGAGTCAGCACGAGGTGCGCAAGCTTATCGCCGGTCCGTCGGTGTTCATCTGTGATGAGTGCGTGGAGCTTTGCAACGATATCATTCGCGAGGAGATGCACGGTAAATCCACCGCGGGAGGAAACAAAAAGCTGCCGGCGCCGCAGCAGATCCGGCAAATACTGGACGAATACGTCATCGGTCAAGACCGGGCGAAGAAAATCCTGTCGGTTGCCGTATACAACCATTACAAGCGCTTGACCTCGCGCATCAAGCAAAACGATGTCGAGCTTGCCAAGAGCAACGTGCTGTTGGTCGGTCCCACGGGCAGCGGAAAAACACTTTTAGCCGAGACCTTGGCACGGCTCCTCAACGTCCCTTTCACTATTGCCGATGCGACCACCTTAACCGAAGCGGGTTACGTGGGCGAAGATGTCGAGAATATCATTCAGAAGCTGCTGCAGAAGTGCGACTACGATGTCGAGAAGGCGCAAACGGGGATTGTCTACATCGACGAGATCGATAAGATTTCCCGCAAGTCCGATAATCCCTCGATTACGCGGGACGTCTCGGGGGAAGGCGTACAGCAAGCGCTCCTGAAACTCATCGAGGGTACGATCGCCTCGGTGCCCCCGCAGGGCGGACGCAAGCACCCGCAGCAGGAATTTCTGCAGGTCAATACCAGCAATATCCTGTTTATTTGCGGCGGAGCCTTCTCGGGCCTGGAAAAAATCATCCGCGCGCGTTCCGAAAGGGGTGGGATCGGTTTTTCCGCGGAGGTCAAGAGTAAGGAAGACAAGAAGAGCATGAGCGAGCTTTTGCACCAAGTCGAACCGGAGGACCTCATGAAGTATGGACTGATCCCCGAGTTCGTCGGACGGCTTCCGGTGATTGCCGTGCTGGACGAATTGGACGAAACACAGCTGATCCAAATCCTTACCGAACCGAAGAACGCGATCACCAAACAGTATGCAAAGCTCTTTGAGATGGAGGGTTGCGCCTTGGAGTTCCGGGACGAGTCCTTGCGTGCCGTCGCCCGTAAAGCGGTTGAGCGAAAAACGGGGGCGCGCGGACTGCGTTCGATTCTGGAGCACAATTTACTCGATACCATGTTCGAGTTGCCATCGCTCGAGAACGTGGTCAAGGTGGTGGTCGACGACGCGGTCATCAAGGGAGAATCGAAACCTCTGTATATTTACGAGAGTGCTGAAATCTCTAAAGCGGCATCGGATTGAGCGAGCACGCGACGCAGCGATGCGCAGTTGATTATTTCACGATTTCTGAGAGCGCGTGCGTTACCTATGAGTAGTACGATCTAACTCGTTGCCCGGCGAAGGAAGGCAAGACAAGATGACTGAACAGACGATAGTGCCCGTATTGCCGCTGCGCGATGTGGTGGTCTACCCGCATATGGTGATCCCGCTGTTCGTGGGCAGGCAGAAATCGGTCAAGGCGCTTGAACAAGCGATGGATGGGGGCAAGCAAGTCGTGCTCGTCGCCCAAAAGAGCGCGGCCGACGATAACCCGGATGTCGGTGATCTCCATTGGGTAGGAACCTTATCGAACATCCTGCAACTGTTGAAGTTACCCGACGGCACGATCAAGGTGCTGGTGGAAGGGGTGCGCCGCGCGCGGATCCTCGCTTTTACAGAGACCGAGCGTTTGTTCAACGCGAAGGTGGAGTTTCCGAGTTCCGACGAGATCGACCCGCGCGAGGCGGAGGTGTTGTGCAGGACACTGCTCGAGCAGTTCGACCAATACGTCAAGCTTAACAAGAGAGTCCCCGCCGAGATCCTTGCGACCTTATCGTCTATCGACGATCCGGAGCGGTTGGGAGACACCATCGCCGCCCACTTGTCGATTAAGCTCGGTCAAAAACAAAAGCTCCTCGAGATCACCGATCTTTCCAATCGTCTGGAGCAGTTGGTCGGCGTCCTTGAGAGCGAGCTCGATCTCCTGCAAGTGGAGAAGCGCTTGCGAGGGCGCGTGAAACGGCAGATGGAGAAAAGCCAACGCGAATATTACTTAAACGAACAAATGAAGGCCATACAAAAGGAGCTTGGGGATCTCGAAGAGGGCGGCAGCGAGCTCGATGAGCTGGCTAGAACGATCGGGAAGGTCGGCATGCCCAAGGAAGCCAAGGATCGGGCGCTGGCGGAGTTAAAGAAGCTCAAGATGATGTCGCCCATGTCCGCGGAAGCGACCGTGGTTCGGAATTACGTTGACTGGATGGTGAGCGTGCCATGGAAAAAGCGCACGAAAATCAGCCGCGATCTGTCTCAAGCCGGATCCATTCTCGAGGAGGATCACTACGGGCTGGAAAAGGTGAAGGAACGGATCCTGGAATACCTTGCCGTGCAGCAGCGGGTCAAGAAATCCAAGGGCCCCATCCTCTGCTTGGTGGGTCCGCCGGGCGTGGGCAAGACCTCATTAGGGCGATCGATCGCGCGCGCGACCAACCGCACCTTCGTGCGCATGTCGCTGGGCGGTGTGCGCGACGAGGCGGAGATCCGCGGCCACCGGCGCACCTATGTCGGTTCGATGCCGGGTAAGATCCTGCAGGTTATGGCCAAGGGGGGGGCCAAGAATCCGCTCTTGTTATTGGATGAGATCGACAAGATCTCCGCGGACTTTCGCGGCGACCCCGCCTCCGCGTTGTTGGAGGTCCTCGATCCGGAGCAGAACCATACGTTCAACGACCATTATCTCGAGGTCGATTACGATTTGTCGGAAGTGATGTTCGTCACGACGGCGAACACGCTCAATATCTCGCCGCCCTTGCTCGACCGCATGGAGGTCATCCGCATCCCGGGCTACACCGAAGACGAAAAAGTCAATATTGCCGATAAATACCTCATTCCCAAGCAGAAGAAGAACAACGGGCTGCGTGATAACGAGATCCTGATTACCGAGCCGGCCGTCCGGGAGATGATCCGCTACTACACGCGTGAAGCGGGCGTGCGGAATTTGGAACGCGAGATCGCCAACATATGCCGCAAAGTCGTGAAGCGCGTGCTTTTGAAGCCCACCGAGAAGATGGTCGCTGTCACGCCGAAAAGCTTGCATAAATATCTTGGTGTAAAGCGCTTCCGCTACGGTCTGGCCGAAGAAGAGGACCGCGTCGGCCAAGTCACGGGACTGGCGTGGACCGAGGTCGGAGGGGATTTGTTGACGATCGAAGCCGCGGTCGTTCCTGGCAAGGGCAAGGAGACCTATACCGGGCAGCTAGGCGAGGTGATGCAGGAATCCATCAAGGCCGCCATGACCGTGGTGCGCAGCCGCGCCGCGAATCTAGGCATAGATCCAGCCTTTTATCGCCAGCATGACGTTCACTTCCATGTGCCCGAAGGCGCAACGCCCAAGGACGGACCGAGCGCCGGCGTGGCAATGTGCGCGGCGCTGGTCTCGGCGTTGACGGGGATCCGTGTACGATCGAGTGTCGCCATGACCGGCGAGATCACCTTACGCGGTGAAGTCCTGCCGATCGGCGGGTTGAAAGAAAAGCTCCTCGCCGCGTTGCGCGGCGGGATTAAGGTGGTTCTCATTCCCGCCGAGAATCAGCGGGAACTGGAAGATGTCCCGAAGAACATCAAGCAGAACCTCGATATCAAACCGGTGACATGGATCGACGAAGTCCTGACGCTGGCCTTGCAGCATATGCCGGAACCCGTCACCGCGACCGGGGAGAAGCTGGACGCCATCGCTCAGGAGGCATCATCAAGCGCCGAGCTGGGCAAGGATGCGATCAGGCCGCATTAAGGTACGGCTGCCGCAAACTCAGACGAGCGAGCGGGCAAGCGGGGTGCCGGGGCCGCTAATAGTTTGCTTGACGCATTTTAGGCGAGTTGGTATAACACATCGCCGCGCCATCCAAAACCGTTCTACCGCAGCGTTTTTGAGACCCAGGGTATAGCGCGGCGACTCACTACAATGAATCCACAACTGCTTCGACAAGGGAGGCAAATGAATGAATAAGACTGATCTAATCGACGTGGTTGCTGAAGCCGCCGATCTACCCAAGGCCTCGGCGGGCCGTGCGGTGGACGCGATGGTGAATGCGATCACCAAGGCGTTAAAAAAGAACGACGAAGTAACCTTGGTTGGTTTCGGCACCTTTTCCGTGCGCAAGCGGGCGGCGCGCGCGGGCCGCAACCCCCGCACCGGAGAAACCATAAAAATCGCGGCATCGAAAGTTCCGGCATTCAAGCCTGGAAAGGCTTTCAAGGATGCCGTAAACTGATCGGCTCCTTGGGTGCTTAGCTCAGTTGGGAGAGCGTCGCCCTTACAAGGCGAAGGTCGGGGGTTCGAACCCCTCAGCACCCACCAGGGCCCGTCGCTCACCGCCGGAGTGGTAGTTCAGTTGGTTAGAATACCGGCCTGTCAAGCCGGGGGTCGCGGGTTCGAGTCCCGTCCACTCCGCCAACCTCCGTGCAGCACGCAACCCGCTCGGGTTGCGCCTATCCCCGTATAGCTGGATTTCACCGTGAGAGTTTGTGAAAAAACCTACTGCGCTCGGGATCTCGCGTTCCGGCGGTGCTCGGAATCCTCATGTATCTCAACATACACTCCGGTTCCTGCGCTCCGGCGGAACGCGATGTCCCTTCGCTCGCGACGGTTTTTTCACAAACTCTGAGGGTTGGAATGTCGTCCGCTGGCCGTTTTCTTTTCATTCCTACGAGGTCGTTCCGGCAAGATGTTACAAAGCATTCATGATCGCGCTCAAGGTTGGCTCGCGTGGATCATCATCGGGTTGATCTGCATTCCGTTTGCCTTCTGGGGGATCCAGGAGTACTTGACGGCCGCCGAGGAGGTCGCGGTGGCGGAGGTCAATGGCGAGGAGGTTGAATTAGACGCCTTCCAGCGGGCCTACCAACAATACCGTAAGCAATACCAAATGATCCTTGGGCGCTTATCGGAGAAAGCAAACGAAGATGGGCTGAAACAGCGAACGCTCGATCAAATGGTGGAGACGCTGCTCAAAAAACAGCTCGGAGAAAAGCTTGGTCTGAGGATCAGCGATCAACAAGTTACCCAGGCGGTGAAAACCTTTCCCGCGTTTCAAAGAGACGGTAAGTTTTCCAACAATCTTTACGAGCGGGGATTACGGAGCGCGGGGATGTCACCGGTTACGTTCGAGGAGCAGTTGCGGCGTGAACTGTTGACCGACCAGGTTCGCAAAGCCGTGATCGACACCTCCTTCGTAACCAAACGTGAGATTGATCTCGTCGCTAAAATCAAGAGCCAAACGCGTTGGATCACCTATGCGATCATTGCCGCGCAGCCCTTGCAATCCTCCGTGCAAGTCAGTGACGAGGAGATTGCACGGCGTTATAAGGATGAGGCCGAGACGTATACCACCCCAGAGCAAGTGAAGATCGCCTACCTCGAGCTGTCACTCGAGGAGCTTGCCAAGCAGGTCGAGGTGACGCCGGATGCGCTCAGTGGGTACTACGACGAGCATAAGTCAGCCTATACGCTTCCCGAGCAGCGCCGGGCGCATCATATCTTGATCAAGGTCGCGAAGGAGGCCGGTCAGGAAGCCGTCGAGAAAGCCCGCAAGGAGATCGAGGCGCTGGCGGAGCGAGTGAAAAAAGGTGAATCGTTCGAAGAGCTTGCCGCGAAGTATTCCGAGGACCTCGGGTCGAAAGCAAAGCGGGGCGATCTAGGTTTCTTCCAGCGTGGGGTGATGGCGCCGCCGTTCGAGGAGGCCGTCTACGCGCGGAAACCGGGAGAGATCTCGGGCGCGGTGCGGACCGATTTCGGATTTCACCTGATCCGCTTAGACGGGATTAAGGCAAGCAAGACAAAAGTGTTCGAAGAGGTTCGCGAAGAGATCGAAAAAAACTACCGTAACGAGCAAGCCGAACGGCGGTTCTTCGATTTGAGCGAAACGATCGAGACACTGGTCTACGAACATCCCGATACGCTGGATGTCGCCGCGCAAAGCTCGGGATTGAAAGTCCAAGAAAGCGCCTACTTCGGGGGTACCGGAGGCGAGGGGATCGGCGCGCATGAAAAGGTCAGCGATGCCGCCTTCAGTCCCGAGGTTTTGGATGAGCGTTTAAATAGCGAGCCGTTGGAGCTCGGTGACAATCATATCGTCGTGATCCGCGTAAAAGAGCATAAAGCGGCAAAATTGCGGCCTCTAAACGAGGTGAAAAACGACATCAAGGCAGCCATTTCCTCGGATAAGGCCAAAGCGGCGGCGAAAACGCAAGGTGAGGCGCTATTGCAGCGCTTGAAGAACGGCGAAGGCCGCGAGCAACTTGCATTCAAGGAAGGTTTAAAATGGGTGGAGAAGGAAAAGCTTGGCCGTGATGACACCGGCGTCGATAACGTGGTTTGGCGGATGGCGTTCAAGTTACCGCGGCCAAACGAGGGCAAGCCTAGTTATGGCGGTAGCGTGCTCGAGAGCGGCGATTATGCGCTCATCGCGCTCTTGGACGTTGATAAGGCCGAGACCGTGGACGCGGAGCGGCGTAAGCAATTAAAGGACGAGCTCCTGCGCAATACCAGTAACCAGGAGTGGCGGGATCTCATGAGCGATTTACGGCGGCATGCCGATATCGCGATTTTTTCGGGAAACCTATGATCAGACGCCTCCCATCCCGACGATATTAAAGCCGCCATCGACGTACGTGATCTCGCCGGTGATTGCCGAGGCGAGATCCGAACACAGAAACGCGGCAACGTTTCCAACCTCGTCGATCGTGATATTGCGCCGCAGAGGCGCGGTCTTCTCGACGTGATCGAGGAACCTGCGGAATCCCGTGATGCCCGCGGCGGCAAGGGTCCTGATGGGGCCCGCGGAAATCGCGTTTACACGGATCCCTTCGGGGCCGAGGCTGTGCGCCATGTATCTTACGTTCGCCTCGAGGCTCGCCTTGGCGATCCCCATGATGTTGTAATTAGGCATGGCGCGAATGGCGCCGAGATAGGTCAGGGTTAAGAGAGATCCTTGCCGGCCGTTCATCATCCCCCGCGCCCCGTTGGCAAGCGCGGAAAAACTATACGAGCTTACCTCGTGCGCGATGCGGAAACCGTCGCGAGTGACGGTGTCGAGGTAGTGGCCTTCAAGCTGCTCCCGTGGCGCGAAGGCGACCGCGTGCACTAGAATATCGAGATGATCCCAATAGTCATCCAAACGTTCGAACAGCGCTTGGATCTCGGCATCACTGGCGACGTCGCACGCGACGGTGATGGTGGAACCCAATTCGGCGGCGAGCTCCTCGACGCGTTCTTTCAGACGCTCGTTCTGAAACGTGAAGGCAAGCTCCGCGCCCTCGCGTCGCATGGCCTTGGCGATCCCCCAGGCGATCGAACGGTTGCTGGCGACTCCCACGATCAAGGCCCGTTTTCCGTCAAGGAATCCCATTTAACATTCCCCTAAGCTTAATGGCTCTTTACGGCCGTTACACGTTCATGCGCACCTAGCGCTATCATATACAAGCCATGGTCTTCGAGCTACGCCGTCGATTCCCCCGGGGTCCGCGGCTCCGCGAAAGTTAGCCGATGGCGTTAAGACGCTGGCTCCTGGCCGTTCCCTCGGTACTGCTCGTGGCGCTGCTACAGGCCTATTTCTGGGTACCCACCTATGATCAACAATCCGCCGGCAATCCCAAGCGCTTGCTTAAGTATATCGAAGCCTCGGCCGCCGATGCCAAGATCCTAAACCCGATCCTCAACGCGGATACCGTCAGCAGCGGCATTACCGACTATGTGTTCGAGGGTCTGTTGGGGGCGGATGAAGATCTCAAGCTCCGAGGCCGTTTGGCCACGGACTGGGCGATCACGGAACAAGCGTATTTAATCGTGCGTCCGGACAAGCGCTTGCCGGATGGAACGCCGGTTTCCGCCGCCGAGCTTAAAAAGCGTATCCTCGAGGCGCGCGATCGCAGCGACAGACATGGCTTGAAAGGATTATTACTGGCCATCGACGTGTTGCATCCTGAAACGCGCGCAGAGATCGTGGTGACGCCGGCAGCCGAGGGCGAACCCGCGGAAATACGTGTTAAGGTGCAAGTTCCGGAACGCCTCCGGTTTTCGCTCGGCCGGGTGGACCAGGATTTTTTTACTCGCCTCGAGCCCATCTTGGGATCGGGCTATCTCGACGGGTTTCCCCACGAAAAGTATGTACACCCCGAGGAGCCCGGCGCCGCGCATCGACTCCAAGCCCATCTGACGGAACTGCTTCCGATGGCGGAGCATAATCCGGTGATCGTGTTCCGCTTGCGCCGCGGTGTCCGCTTCCACGATGGGACGGAGGTGACGGCGCGGGATGTGAAGTTTACCTACGACGCCATCATGGATCCCAAGAATCTCTCCCCGCGCGTGTCCGACTTCGAGCCGATCGAGTCGCTCGAGATCCCCGATCCCCATAGCGTGAAGGTCACGTACAAACGGCTGCATTCCCCGGCGATCAACGCCTGGACGATGGGGATCCTGCCCCAGCACCTTTTGAGCGCAGAGGGGCTTAAGGCGGAACCCGAAAACCTGTCCGCGGCGGCGCGCGCGGCCTTCGGCATGCGTGAGGCCCGCTTCAATCGGTATCCGGTCGGGTCCGGTCCTTTTAAATTCGGCGAGTGGCGAGGCGATGAGTTTATCCACCTAGAACGCAACGACGATTACTGGGAAGGCCGCCCCGAGTTCGAGGACTACTATTTGCGCATCGTTCCCGACCCCTTAACCCAGGAGGTGGAGTTTCGCACCGGCGCCGTCGACTACTACGGGGCCATGCCCCATCAAGTGGCCCGGTATCTAAAGGACGACAGCTATCAGTCGTTTTCGAGCCTCGCCTTGAGCTATAGCTACATCGGATACAACCTGCGGAAGCCGCTGTTCGCGGACCCGCGGGTGCGCCGGGCGCTCGGCATGGCCATCGACGTGGACGAAATTATCCGCTATCTCTTGTATGGCGAAGGCGAGCGCACCACCGGCCCCTTTCCCAAGGAGACCCCCTGGTACGATCCCGCGGTCCAGCCCCTGCCTTACGATCCTGCGGCCGCATCGCGCCTGCTGAAAGA
>JBOIDH010000052.1:0-10210 GCA_050740495.1 Gammaproteobacteria bacterium
ACGAGAACGGACGCCGCTGTCGGCGCCACATACTCCTTCCTCCGGCCGCCAGTAATCCGCGGCAAGCAGTCATAGTCGTAGATTGCGTTTTCCAGGAAGAATTCGCCGCGGATCGGCCTTCCCCTCTCGAAGAGCACAGAACCCCGCTGAAACGTTGGCATCGATCCTCCTTCCGCTAGCAAGACTAACGGATCGTCTGTTAGTAAATACACTTGGCAGTTTATAGTTGGATGATCAGCCTAAGTATTCCATTTGACTGAGCTCATCCACCTAGCTATAGGCGGCGACACTCGACTCGTCCGCGTAACCAATACAGGGCAACGCGGGTGCCAGAAATACAAAGACCCTGAGCATATGCTCTAAGTGGCTGCTTTTATGGGGTTTTATGTGAATATGTCGTGCGGCGAGGGCCCCGTTTCCAGGGCCTCGGCGTTACGACATATCGTAAGAGTTACGAGATGCCGTAACCCTTACGCGTTCTTTGTGATCCCAAGCTTCTCCATGCGGGAGCGCAGGGTGGTGGGCGGCAGCCCGAGCATTCGCGCTGCCCCTCGCCCGCCGCTGATGCGCCAGGCTGTCGCATCCAGGACCTTGAGGATATGCGTCCGCTCGACCTCTTCCAGCGTAGCTAGCGGTGAGCGCTCGGGGCTTGCGGTGAAGGTATGAAACCCGTCGGCAAGCGCGAGCTCTGTCCCCTGGGTAAGGATCACCGCCCGCTCGATGAGGTGTTGAAGCTCGCGGATATTGCCGGGCCACGCGTAGCTGCATAGAACGCCCATCGTCCGCTCCGGGACCGTCGCGATCCTTTTGCCTAGCTTGGCGGCGTAGGTACGGGTGAAGTGCCGGACCAGGAGCGGAATATCCTCCCGGCGCTCCCGCAGAGACGGAATCGCGATGGGGAAGACCTGGAGGCGGTAGAAGAGATCGGGGCGAAACCGGCCCTCCCTGCAAAGCTCGGCCAGATCCCGGTGGGTGGCGGCGACCGTGCGCACGTTTACGGTGAGGGTGCGGGTACCGCCGACCCGTTCGAAATCCCCTTCCTGCAGGACCCGCAAGAGCTTCGCCTGGAGATCGAGCGGCAGATCCCCGATCTCGTCGAGGAAGAGCGTTCCCCCATCGGCGAGCTCGAAGCGGCCGAGCCTGCGCGACAGGGCCCCCGTGAAGGCGCCTTTTTCATGCCCGAACAATTCGCTTTCGGCCAGCCCTCCCGGCAGGGTGGTGCAATCGAGCGTGACCAAGGGCTTGGTCCGGCGTCCGCTCAGGGTGTGGATGGCGCGGGCGATCAGTTCCTTGCCGGTCCCGGTTTCGCCAGTCAACAATACCGCGGAGTCCGTTCCCGCGACGTACCCCACCATCGCCATAAGCTTCGTGAAAGCGGGGGAAGCCCCCACCAGCTCCTTACTATGATGGGCCACTCGTACTTCTTCCTGCAGTGAGAAATCCAGGCCGTGCCCTCCGGCTGCACCCGGCACCGGCCTTAGCCGGGCGGAATAAAGAGGATCGGTTCCAATGGGATCATTGAAGCATGTTGAAGTGCGGATTAGCTCTAGAGAATTCATAAATGCAGTCCCTCCCACGTATAAACAGGGAAGTGCCCGTCGTTATACCCA
This sequence comes from Gammaproteobacteria bacterium, assembly GCA_050740495.1. GTDB lineage: Bacteria > Pseudomonadota > Gammaproteobacteria > JACCXJ01 > JACCXJ01 > USCg-Taylor. The sequence goes on from JBOIDH010000052.1 coordinate 1,611, forward strand.
ACCGGTTCAACAGGATCTCCAAACCGTCTCGATTCCTGAGTTCCCGCGTTGGCAGCAGTCATCTATGGAGGGTATACGCAGGAGGGGTAAGTGTTAGATGCATGATTTGTGATATTTTTCACATGGAAAACGTGAAATATTCACGTTTACGGCACAAGGGAAAGCGTAAACGGTAAACTTGGCCGATGACCACGCCTTCTTGCGCTGCGCCCGCGTTGACTCCGGAATTGCTGGCTGAGGCGCAGCGGTATCGGGACCAATTTGCCGAGGCACTCCCAAGGCCACCGCCAGGCATCGTACTTGAGGAGGCACACATGCATAACCTCATCCGCGTGTGCGTGTGCAGTCCGTTCGCCGCCCACTATTTCGCGAAGGATCCAAGGCGCCTCACGCAGGTTCTCGAGAGCGGCGATCTCGACCGCGGTTTCGGCGAACAAGAATATCCCGAACGGATCAAGCGTGCCGTCGCCGGCGCGCCGGACCAGGCGGTACTCATGCGCGTTCTTCGCCAGGCGCGTTACCGCGAATTCGTGCGCATCACCTGGCGCGATATCACCGCAGCCGCCGATCTCGATGAAACGATGGGAGATCTCTCGCGCTTTGCCGATGCCGCACTCGACGGCGCGCTCGGCTGGCTTTACCGAAGGCAAGTGGAGACCTTCGGCGTCCCGCGGGATAGCGATGGGACGGCCCAGTCCCTGGCCGTGATCGCGATGGGCAAGCTCGGCGCCCATGAGCTCAATTTTTCCTCGGACATCGATCTCATCCTTGCTTATCCGCGCGCCGGGGAGTCGCATGGCGGAGCACGCTCGATATCCAACCAGGAATTCTTCAGACGCCTGGGCCAAGCCTTGATCAAGGTGTTGTCGGAAGTTACCGAGGATGGATTCGTGTTCCGTGCGGACATGCGCCTGCGGCCCTTCGGCGACAGCGGGCCGCTGGTGCTGAACTTCGACGCCATGGAGGCGTACTACGTGACTCATGCGCGCGATTGGGAGCGCTACGCCATGATCAAGGCCCGCATCGCCGCGGGGGATAAGCCGGCCGGGGAGAGTCTGCTGGAGCGGCTGAAACCGTTTGTCTATCGCCGCTATCTCGATTTCGGCGCGATCGAGGCCTTACGCGACATGAAACGATTAATCGATAGCGAGGTGGAGCGCAAGGGGCTTGCGGACAATATCAAACTTGGCCGCGGCGGGATCCGCGAGATCGAGTTCATCGGACAGACCTTTCAATTAATCCGCGGCGGACGCTGGCCGGCGCTGCGCGACCGCCGCATTCTGGCCGTTCTCGAATCACTCGGCGACCTGAACTATCTGCCCATGTCCGCCGTCGCCGAGTTGACCGAAGCTTACCGGTTTTTGCGCCAGACGGAACATCGCTTGCAGCAGGTCGAGGACCAGCAGACTCATGTCTTGCCGCGAGGGGAGATAACCCGCCAGCGCGTGGCCCTGGGTATGGGGTTTAGCGATTGGCCTAGCTTTCATGCGACGCTCGCACGGCGCCGGGAGCGCGTTCAAACCCATTTCGATGCGCTCTTGGTTGGGCCGCACGGTCCCGCCGCCAACGGCCCGCCGCTCATGCTGGCCCCCTGGCAGGGGCTGGCCGACACCGCATCTCTATTACGCTGGTTGGAAGGCACGGGGTTCGGCGATCCGCCCTCGATACTCGCAAGCATCGAGAAGTTGAGTAAAAGCGGGGGCGTGAGGCGGCTCGGCAATACCGATCAAGGGAGGCTCGACCGGGTCCTGCCGAAGCTCCTTGAGGCCATAGCGCGGGTGGCCGAGCAGCCGACGGTGACTGAACGCCTATTGACCATCGTCGAGGCGATCGCGCAACGCAGCGTCTATCTGGTTCTGCTCGACGAGCATCCCGGCGCGCTCGAGCAACTGGTGCGCCTGTGCGCGGCCAGCCCTTGGATCGCGAATAGTATCGCCCGCCAACCGCTACTGCTCGATGAGCTCATCGATCCGCGCACACTCTATGCGCCGCCGCGGGTGAGCGAGTTGAAGCGAGATCTCGCCGAGCGGTTAGCGCATTTCGCGCGCGGAGACCTCGAACAAACCATGGAGGTCCTGCGGCATTTCAAGCATGCGCAGGTCCTGCGCGTCGCGGCGGCCGACGTGGCCGGCGTGCTGCCCGTGCGCAAGGTCAGTGATCATCTAACCGGGATCGCCGAAACCGTGTTGCAGTCGGCCTTGGAAATCGCGCGGGACGCCGTGGCACAACGCTATGGTGAGCCGATGTGTGGAGACGGCACGGCGCGGCGCATGGCCGGTTTCGCGATCATCGCCTACGGTAAGCTCGGCGGCATAGAGCTCGGTTACGGGTCGGATCTGGATTTGGTATTTCTGCACGATAGCCGCGGCGATGAGCAGCGGACCGGCGGAGCGGTGCATCACCAAGAATTCTTCACCCGCCTGGGGCAAAGGATCATTCACATGGTAACCACGGCCACGGCTGCCGGAAAGGCATATGAGGTTGACACCCGCTTGCGGCCTAGCGGGTCGGCCGGATTATTGGTCAGCAGCCTCGATGCGTATCGGGAGTACGAGGAAGCGCGCGCGTGGACCTGGGAGCATCAAGCGCTCATACGGGCGCGCGCCATCGCGGGAGACGCGAATACCGTACGCGAATTTGTCCACCTGCGGCGCGCCATCCTCGGCCGGCCTCGCGATGAGGACCGGCTCCGGCACGATGTGCGGGAGATGCGCGAGCGGATGCGCCGGGAGCTGTCCCGTGATGCGCCCGGGGTCTTCGATATCAAGCACGGGCAGGGTGGTGTCACCGACATCGAATTTATGGTGCAATACGCGGTCTTACGCTGGTCCGCTCAGCACCCGGAGCTTCTGGATTTCACCGACAATCGCCATTTGCTGGAGCTGTTATCGCACCTGCGGCTGTTATCGGACGAGGACTGCCGGGCTTTGCAAGAGGCTTATTTCGCTTACCGCGCCGAGCTTCACGCCTTGGCGTTGCAGGAGCGGCCGGCCTTGTCCGACAATACGGAATTCAGCGCCGAGCGCGCACGGGTCGGCGAGGCGTGGCGCCGGGTGGTCGGGGCATGACGATGCGGGGAGAAGACGATAATGACAATGGCTGATCGGGACGGCCTCATCTGGATGGATGGGGAGATGCTGCCTTGGCGCGAGGCCAAGGTGCACGTGCTCACCCACACCTTGCATTACGGCATGGGGGTATTTGAAGGCATACGCGCCTATAAGGCCGAGCGGGGGACAGCCATCTACCGCCTGCGCGAGCACATCGACCGCTTGTTTCGTTCGGCGCACATCCTCGGAATGCCGATGCCCTACGAGCGATCGGCCTTGACCCAAGTGTGCCGGGAAGTCGTGCGCGCCAACCATCTGGAGAGCGCCTACCTCCGGCCCTTGTGTTTTTACGGCTCGGAGGGGATGGGCTTGCGTGCGGATAATCTGAAAACTCATATTATGGTGGCGGCCTGGCATTGGGGGCCTTATCTCGGCGCCGCGGGTCAGGAGCAAGGGATCCGCATCAAGACCTCGTCCTTTACCCGCCATCACGTCAATATCACGATGTGTAAGGCCAAGGCCAACGGTAATTACATGAATTCCATGCTGGCGCTGCAAGAAGCCTTGCAGGGCGGATACGATGAGGCACTGTTGTTGGATGTCGAGGGCTACGTGACGGAAGGCAGCGGTGAGAATATCTTCATCGTGCGTGACGGCATCCTGTACACGCCCGATTTGACTTCCGCGTTGGAGGGGATCACGCGCGCCAGCATCATCACGCTCGCCGGAGAGCTTGGGATCCGCGTGCAGGAGAAGCGCATCACGCGCGATGAGGTCTATATCGCGGACGAAGCCTTCTTTACCGGCACCGCCGCCGAGGTTACGCCGATCCGGGAGCTTGACGGGCGGCGCATCGGCACCGGGCAACGCGGGCCCATTACGGCGTGCTTGCAAACCCTGTTTTTCGATCAGGTTCACGGCCGCCGGACGGAACATCCCGAGTGGCTCACGCCCGTCGCTGATTAAGGGAAGCTCTGCAAAAGTGTCGCGAGCAAGCCCGGATGCGCGAAGCCGCGGAGCGAGTCGCGAGACATATCAGCTAGATAGGCGAGCGACGAGCGAGCACGCGACAAAGCAGATGGGCTGCGCAGTAACTATTGCAGAGCTTCCTAAGGTATCACGATGAATGACGTTTGCATCGAGCCGGAGCGACAGAATACGCCGAACGACCGGCGCTTGGTTGAGATCACCCCAGGCGATCTGCCCTTACACTGCCCTCTGCCGAGCATGAGGCTGTGGGATTCCCATCCTCGGGTGTATCTGCCCATCGAGGCCACCGGCAAGGCCAAGTGCCCCTATTGCGGCACCGACTTCGTGCTCGTCGAGCGCTAGCCGGCCGCGGCGCGGTGAAGGTCGAGTGGTGGTTTGGCGTATTCGCGACGGGAAAACCGGGCACGAGCATCAAAGCCACGGCTTGGTACGGGCGCTCGGCCGCTTAGCGCCGGTGGAGCCTCATGACCTTGAGGCGTGTTCTAACCTCAGCGCAATCGGAAATTTGCTCTTCAGCCGTTTTCCATCGGGGCAGACGTTGCCCGATCCGCATCTCATCGTCGGCGCTGGGCATGCCACCCATCTCTCCCTGCTTGCCGCGCGCCGCGCCCGCGGCGGGCGTGTGGTGGTGATCTATCTCTTTATCTTCCTCGCCGCGCTCGCCTTCTTAGACCAATTCCGGCGTACGGTCCCATGAGCGCTCGCAGCGACGCGGTGCTGATCGTCAAGCTCGGGGCGCTCGGCGATATCATGATCGCCACGCCCGTGATCCGCGCCATTCAAAGGGCGGAGCATGGGAAAACCATCTGGTTATTCACCACCCCGGCTTTCGCGCCTATCTTCGCCCACTGGCCGGGACTCCAAGTGAAATCCTACCCCCGCAAGGGCCCGCTCGCGGTGGCCCGGGCGCTGTGGTGGATCCGCCAACGGCGTTTCCAGCGGGTGTATGATCTCCAAGGCAACGATCGCTCCCGCATGCTGTGTGCTATTTCGGGGATCCCCGAGCGCGTAGGAAACGCCCGCCGATGTCCCTACACCCGCTACCCGGCCGAGACATCTTTCGCGCATCCCCATCACAGACTCAATGCGCTTCTCGCCGCCGCCGGGATCAGCCCGGTGGAGCCGCGTCCCTGGTTACCTGTGATCGTTGAGCACACGCAGCGGGTGGCGAGCTGGTTGAATACTCATGGCTTAAGGCCGCGAGGGTTCGCATTGCTGCATGCGGGCGGGAGCGCGCGCTGGCAAACCAAACGCTGGCCATATTACGCGGAGCTGGCAGCGGCATTGCGAGAACGGGACTGCAGCGTGGTTTGGATCGGCGCCGGGGACGATGCGGCGCTGAATCGTGACTTGGCAGCCCACGGTGGGATCGATGCGACCGATCGCTTTTCGGTCTGCGAGCTCGCCGAGCTCGGGCGGCGCGCCCGCTTCCGCGATTACCAACGACTCCGGGCCAATGCACATCCTCGCGTGTTCCGGGATCCCGGTCTATGCCATCTTCGGACCCACGAACTGGCAACGCAGCCATGCGCTCGGCCAAGCCGGCCGCGTTCTTACCTTGAGCCTAGAGTGCAGCCCTTGCCATTTACCCATCTGTCCGTCCCGCTACGGGCATGCGTGCCTGCGCGGATTGGAGGTGCGGAAGGTGTTAGCGCGATTGCGATCGGACAGGTTGATCTAGCCGGATCGCCGCGATTTCTCGATCAGTTGCGCGTAGAGATCGGCATAGGCCGCTACGATGACCTCGGGGCAATAGCGGGCGCGGACTTCCTGGTAACCCGCCTCGGCAAGCCGCTCCGCAAACATAGGGTTCTGGGCCAGCTCCGCGAGTCCCCGTGCCAAAGCCCGCGCGTCTCCCACCGGCGTCAAAAAGCCGCTGACGCCGTGGTCGATCAGCTCGCGTGCGCCCGGAGTCGCGGTAGCCACCACGGGACGCCGGTGCGCCCAGGCTTCGAGGATGGTATTCCCCAGGGTTTCGTGATGGGACGAAGCGACCACCAGATCGGCGATGGAATAATACCGCGCCGTCAAGCCGCTTACCGACTTCGCTTTGGGGCGGATTAATCGCATGGACGGAGCTTCCGCTTCGGGCAAGGCCCTGCACCAGCCGGCAATAAAACCCCTCGGCCCCGCCCGGGCCACGGCTGCCGATGATGTGCATTGAGTGCATTGGTTATTAAACTAAGGGCGCAATCACCCACTCCGCTCCTTCCGCAAGTTTCTTGCGCACGCCCTTTGGCTTTGGGCCGAATACCTCGGCGTGGGCCGGGTCGTTCTCAAGAGGCTTGCTCATGTTTCCTCGACCGTTGGCCGGTGCCGCTCCAGCGGTTATCGGGGCAAGGGTGTAGCGCGGGTGGTCCCTCCAAGACGTTGGAAAACGACAAAGGCAAGCTGGGTACTTTTTGGAGCTTGCGGATGAGCTTATCGGTGTCGCGTTGACGCCTGCCAATGGTGCCCAAGGAGATGACTTCGGCATCCCGCTCCTCGGCGGCATGGGCTACCGCAATGGAATCTCTATGGACATCCAAACCGACATAGAGTGTGCTAGAGTGTTTCATGGATGACCTCCCGGTCGGCGACAATGACTACGTTATCATTATGCGGCTCTGGCTTCATCGAGGCTAACCCGCGTTAGAACCGGGGGTCAGCTTCCCTCGGCGGAAGGCATAATGTCTAGGTAGAGCGGAGACTACCCCAAGAGACGGGAAAATTTCCATGAGCATGATCAACCACACGAAGATCGAGAACGTGCCTGTGGTCAGAAAAGGAGGATCGTAACGTTAGCGTGCAGCTCAATCACACCATCGTCTGGTGCCGCGACAGGCAGAATTCGGCGACATTCCTCACGGAAGTCTTGGGTCTGCCTGGACCCACCCGATTCGGACCGTTCCTCGTCGTCCAGCTCAGTAACGGTGTCTCGCTCGACTTCCACGAGATCGACGGCGAGATTTCCTCCCAGCACTATGCCTTCCTAATAAGCGAAGACGACTTCGACCGAGTCTTCGCCCGCATCCGCGGGCGAGGGCTCCAGCACTGGGCCGACCCTGGCAAGCACCGCGCCGATGAGATCAACCGCAACGACGGCGGCCGCGGGGTGTACTTCGAGGACCCCGACGGTCATCTCCTTGAGGTCATCACCCGGCCTTACGGCAGCAGCGGCGGGTAGACACCAGGCCCCCCGCGAACTGTAAGCCGTCTTGAGAAGACGACCCCGTAACCCGAGTCGACGTAGGGCGTTCAAGCGTCCCTTCTTGTCGTGCCAGCGCAGCCAGAAACATTTGCGGATATGCCGTCGGATCCATCCATCGAGCTCGGTGAGGGGCCTGCGGACCTCGGCAAGGCGCAAGTAATTCCACCTTCCCACCAAGTAGGCGCGCCAGCGATCCCGCAGCTCAGCACTGCTTGGACTACGTGCACTTCAACCCGGTCAAACATGGCTACTGCCGGAGGTTGCGCGCTGGCCCCATTCGGCATTTCATCGGTGGGTGAAGGCAGGTGCCTATCCACGTGATTGGGGTAGCGAGGGTGCGTTGGACGTTGCCGCCGGCCGGCGTAGACGATAATGGTCATTCGGCGGAACACTGCCCTCGGGAAGGATTACCGCTCGTCCCTGCCGGGTCAACCGCGAACGGGCACTTTGACAATAACGCCGGCTCAGACTAGTCTTAGACTAGGGTAGTGACTCAGACTATGAAGCAGATAGGATCTTACGAGGCTAAAACCCATCTTCCCCGCCTGCTAAAGGAGGTGGAGCGAGGCGAGACCTTCACCATCACCAACAACGGCAGACCCGTCGCCCGGTTGGTCCCCATCCGGCCAGCGACCGGGTCCAGGGAAGACGCCGTCGCGGCCATCAAGCGCCTGCGACCCGCGCGTAATTGCTCCGATATTCCGCTCGATATGGTGACCGACGCCATGAGGCAAGGTCGGCGATGATGGTTGTCGATTGCTCGGTGACAATGCCCTGGCTTCTCAAGAACGACGCAAGCGGCTATAGCGAGAAAACACTGGATGCGCTCCTAACGGGATCCGCGATCGTACCGGCGCTCTGGCATCTCGAGGTGCAAAACGTGCTGCTGATGTTCGAGCGTCGCAAAAGGATCCTACGATCGGAATCCGAGCAGTTCTGCCGACTCTTGGCTGATCTTCCTATTACCACGGACGATACCCCGGAGCGGGTGAGCACCGGAACAGCGGTAGCGCTCGCCAGAGAATGCGGATTGACGCTCTATGATGCCGTTTATCTGGGTCTGGCCATGCGCACAGTGATCCCCATCGCGACGCTCGACAAAGCCCTGCGCAAAGCAGCCAGACGCGCCAGCGTCGAACTATGGAATGGCTAGCAAGGTAGCCAGTATGCAGTGCAGCGGAATATAGGGAGGCCGGTGCCACGATCATTCCCGGATTCCGTTACACTCCATACAGGCTACTCCTGCTTGCGACGCCCTACGGCCTTAGCAGGGTCTCATAGCGGCGCGACAGTTCGGCGGGGAAAGTCAACGTTTCACGGCATCCAGCCGGAATGACCGCAGTTTCAAATGTATAGGCGTTCATCTAATC
>JBOIDH010000053.1:0-10091 GCA_050740495.1 Gammaproteobacteria bacterium
GGCCAGATCTTATCAGGTGTTCCGATGGTGGGGTATCGGAACACGAGCTATCTCTACTAATTAGACATCCGAGATCTTATCAGGTGTTCCGATGGTGGGGTATCGGAACGAGCTGCATGGCCTGGTCGAACTGCGACTCGATCTTATCAGGTGTTCCGATGGTGGGGTATCGGAACAACGGCGTGGAGCAGCTCTCGGGCTACACTGATCTTATCAGGTGTTCCGATGGTGGGGTATCGGAACTCGTTGGCACGCCGGCTCTCCTCCCACTCGGATCTTATCAGGTGTTCCGATGGTGGGGTATCGGAACGCTTCTTCGTGCCCAACGAGGTGCTGAAGAGGATCTTATCAGGTGTTCCGATGGTGGGGTATCGGAACGTTGATGCGCCCATGGCGGTGATGGATCTCGATCTTATCAGGTGTTCCGATGGTGGGGTATCGGAACTGGCATTGGCCCGGTTGCGGCGTGTAGACGGATCTTATCAGGTGTTCCGATGGTGGGGTATCGGAACGCCCACTCTCACGGGGCGAGTAGCGCTTGCGATCTTATCAGGTGTTCCGATGGTGGGGTATCGGAACGTTGATGCGCCCATGGCGGTGATGGATCTCGATCTTATCAGGTGTTCCGATGGTGGGGTATCGGAACGCCCACTCTCACGGGGCGAGTAGCGCTTGCGATCTTATCAGGTGTTCCGATGGTGGGGTATCGGAACTATAGCATTACCTCGCTGGCCCCGATTCTGGATCTTATCAGGTGTTCCGATGGTGGGGTATCGGAACGGCGCGCGTGCCGATGTCGGTGTTGGCCGTGGTGGCCGCATGCGACAACGCGGAGAGTGTCTCGACGGAGATCCAGGTGCGCTCGGAGAGCGCCTGGAGGTCGTCGGCCACATTGACCGATGCCCGCGCGAGGTTGAGCAACGGCGCGACGGCGAAACCACGGTGGCAAGCGCCGCGCCTATTTTGAGGGCTCCCGATTGCAGCGAGGGGAGATGGGAGCTGATGGAGTCGAGCCCCTACTTGACGCTCTGGATCGCCGCACGGGTGTCGTCGCGGGCGGTGATCTTTAGTTCGACTTTCGGGCTTGGCATGCTACGATAAGCTGGTGGAAGATGACCTTTTGCAGGAAGCGCGTAAAAACCTTGCCCGGGCGCTGGCGGTCTGGCCCGTCGTGGCGCTAGTGCTGTTTTTTCAATGGGAGCCGCACACGTGGCTCATCTGGTCGGCGCTCGCGAGCTTCATGCTCTGGCTTGCGCTCTCGCCGCGGGCGTTGCTCTATGGGATCGCCGCCGCCCTGGGCCTGAGCCTCGGCCTGGGCGACGATTGATCCTCCCCGAGCGCCTTCCAGGCACGGTGGTGGGGTATCGGAACTCCAGGCACGGGTAGGTCGCCAGAGACGCCCTGATCTTCTCAGATGTTCCGTCCGAAACCGTAGCCAAAGATATTTGAAAGATGTCGACTCCAGAAGTATAGGGTGGGTTCGGCATGCTGTTTATGCCGCAACCCACCGACTCGGCCCGCGTAGCGGGCCTCCATTTCAAGCCGTACTCCAAGGTGTCGGCCTGCGGCCGACGGGTTGGTGGGTTACGCCGCAAACGGCGCGGCTTACCCACCCTACATCTAAGTCGTAGCGAGAGAGGGCGTGTGAGTTTATTGGGGCCGTTTTGTTCAACCGATCGCTTCAGGGCGGCAGCAGGAATCGCTCTCCGTCGTAACTCAGTACGACGCCTTTACGCGTGATGGTCTCGACCTTGAGTTTGCCTTCGATGACATCGCCCTCCACGTAGCGGCGGTTCTTGATGTAGACCAATCTTTCCGCTGGGTTCGGAGCGTAGGCCATTAGACTGACCTTGAGATCGGGCACGGCCGCCTGCACGTCGGCCGACATCTCGACATAGGACGGCATTTCATCGAGCCTTGGAACCTCCGGCGGCGGCGCTAGCACTGGCTCCTGTTCTAGCTGTTTTGGCATGGCCGCCGTCGGCGGTTTGGCGATTTCTTGCTCCTCCGAAAGCTTCGCCTCGGGGGCTTTGAACCGTGATGGCTGCGGTGATTTAAGAACCTCGCGCATTTCGCGTTGCTGATCCAGCGCCGGTGTATCCCGCGGCGCCCGCTGCCGCGGCGGGAGGACGGTCTCCGCGCTAGGTGCGGCGGCGGCAGGCTGCGGAGGCCGAGGCTCAACGGCGGTTGGCGGCGCAACCGGTGCGGCCTTGGCGCTCTCCCCTTTTGCGTTTGAGCGGGCGTGCGTATCGGTTGTGTTCATCTCAGGTGCGCCGCGCGCCGGTTCTGTCGGCTCGACAAACCCCGGAGCAGCGTTAGCCGCGACGTCATCGGTTCTCAACCCACCCTCCCGAATTTCATGCCGCCATAAGAGTGCACCTGCAACAGCCGCGTTGAGCACCAAGGCGCCGGAGATCACCCAGGGCCATCGGCTTCGGCGTAGCGCTTTTTCTCCGAGCGCAATCGAATGTAAGGTCGGCGTCTCCCGCGCCGCGCGTTCGCGCTCGACTTTCTTTAACGCTTCGAGGATGAACGACATAGGCTAGGATTTTGGAATCGTGAGCGAAGGGTTCCCGGCCGTGCGTACGGCCGTGACTAGGTATAAAAGCGTTTCCGGCCCGATCATGCCATCGGGCGCCAGGGCGTGTCTATGCTGAAACGCAATCACGCGTTCCCGGAGCGCCTCGTCATAATGCCCCGGTTTGGCTACTTGCGCTTTCCTGCCATCCAGTTGGTCCAAGCGTTCCCGGAGCCAAAGCACGCCGGGGCCATCGACGCCGGGCGAGATCAGTCGGTCAACGCGTTCCGGGGGCCGCCACACCACCGTATAATAGCCATTCCACAACGGCTCGATGGCCGCGCGCGGATAGGTTCCTGTCTTCCGATCGATGGTCAAGGTAACCTGATCGCCATCTAGTCCGGTGACAGTAACGAACCGCGCCTCGCCCGTCTTTAAGAACAGCCCTATCACGGCGGGCAGGTCGAAAGCGCGCAGGCTATCCCAACCACCCCATCGGGACAGGCATTGCAGCCCGTGTTTCGGCGCCGAATTACACGGTGGCTGCACTGCGCGCGAACTGTCGCCCACGCCCCATAACAGCAGCATGCTTGCGAGAGCGGTATCACGATCGGTGCGAATACCGGGTTCGCTGAGCCATGGAACCAGCGTCTCGGACATCCCACGCTGTGCGGCATTTTCGCCTTCAGGGCGACTCGCGCTTTTGTCTCCCGCGCCGGTTTTCTTCCGATCCGCACGGCCGGCGATGATGCCTATGTTGGCCGGTTTGACCACCGCGCTGGCGGGAGCTTCAGCACGGTATTCGGAGACCGGCGCCCTCCAGCCGGTGTCGAACGCCGGGATGAACCACCAGGCAGCGCTACCGGCACTGGCAAGCGCCGTCACGGCGGCCAGCCATCGCCAGCGCTTGATCTTGATCGCGGCGCCCTTGACCTCGGCCACGGCCTTGCGCGCCGTTCTGGCAGTGACGCTACCCTCATCGCGCACGAACGCCCCGAGCAAGGCGCGATCGCAGTAGACATTGATAAGGCGTGGAAACCCTTGCGCGGCCCGGTGGATGAGACGGCGCGCGCTACGCTTGAATACCTGTCCGCCAGCGCCCGCGATCGCCATGCGATGGGCGATGTAATCCGAGGTCTCCTGTCTTGAAAACGGCAGCAGGTGGTAGCGGGCCGAGATGCGTTGGGCGAGTTGCCGCAGATCGCTGCGCGCGAGGATCTCGATCAGTTCCGGTTGGCCGATCAAGATGATCTGCAGAAGCTTCTTCTTCGTGGTCTCGAGGTTGGTAAGCAGCCGCACTTGTTCGAGGACCTGCGGGCTCAGGTTTTGGGCCTCATCGATGATCAGTACCGTCCGCCGCCCCTTAGCGTGCGCCTCCAATGCGTGGCGATAAAGCGCATCGACGAGGAACTTTTGGGTGGCGGTTTCCCGTGAATATTCAATCCCAAACTCCTCGCAGATGGTGGCCAGGAGGTCGATGTCCGTGAGTCTCGGATTCAGGACAAACGCGACCTCCACTCCGTCCGGCAAGCGTTCGAGCAAGACTCGGCAGAGCGTGGTTTTGCCGGTCCCGATTTCCCCGGTCAACTGTACGAAGCCGCCGCCTTCTTCCAGGCCGTAGATGAGATGCGCGAGACCTTCGCGATGGCGATCGCTCAGGTATAGATAGCGCGGATCGGGGGTCAGCGCGAAAGGCGGCTCTTGAAGGTTGAAATGCGCCAGGTACATCGGGCCCCGCTCCGGGGTAGGGTAACAAAATGATAACGTATCCAGGCAAGGATACGCGAGCCAAGCGGGCGGGAGAAGGACCCATGCGCGGGGAGCACGGGTTTTAGCAGCGGGTACGCAGTGCGGGCTCCACCCTGGCCGTGCGCGGGGGGGCGTTTGGCCATGGTGCACGTGATGGCGAGCCGCGGGCTTCGCGCTTTCGGTACACCACTCCCTGGTTAGGCGGGGACTGTCCTCCTTAGAACCTCCTGGTCACCAAGCAGATCCTCCTGGCTTGCTTGCCGTCCTTGGCCCCTGGTTGTCTCACACTACCGACACTTCCCGGGTCCGTGAGCTAACCTATCCGCCCCGAAATTCACCTCAAAGCCTGAGGGGACACCAGTTCACGCGGTCCGCACCGCGTACCCGAGATCCAATCAGCAATCACCGCGCCAGATATCCAGATTGATGGCCGGCGCTATCGGAATGGAATAGCATAAGGCAGGCTTGACGCACCGGCTTCCAAGGTATTGGAACTTGACATACCGCTCCAAGTCTACAACGCTTTAAGGCCGGTATCGGGCAGACGCTTGCGCAGTGTGTAGGAACACTCCCAAAAAAGTATTGACCCTGGCCCTTTTGAGCTTGCTCGGCTCGTTCCCGGCGCTCGCCATTGAGCTTCCCGACTTTGGCGATTCCGCCTCCGCCTCGGTGTCGCCGGAACAGGAGCGGCGCCTCGGCCGCAATCTTTTCCGGCATTTACGGCGGCACGAAATGCTCGTGAATGACCCGGAAATCGAAGCTTACGTTCAGTCCTTAGGTTCGGCGCTCACCGCCCAGGCCGAAAACGCGGCGCATAACTTCGAATTTTTCTTGGTCGGCGACCCAACGCTGAACGCATTTGCCGCCCCGGGCGGTTTTATCGGTATCCACACCGGACTGTTGTTGTATACGGAGACGGAGAGCGAGCTGGCCGGCGTGGTCGCTCATGAAATCGCGCACGTGACCCAGCGTCATATGGCTCGCACCTTCGAGAAAGCCTCCCAGCTCAGCATCCCCATGGCGGCGGCGATGCTGGGCGCGATCCTGCTCGGCACCCAGAACCCGGAGGCTGGCCAGGCCGCGTTCGCGGCCATTGCCGCGGGCAACGCCCAGTATCAACTCAACTTCACGCGCTCCCATGAAGAAGAAGCCGATCGGATCGGTATGCGGATTCTAGCGCAATCGGGATTCGATCCGCGCGGAATGCCGTCCTTCTTCGAGCGTATGCAGCGCGCGAACCGGCTCACCGACAATGCCCAGTTACCCGAATTCCTGCGGACTCACCCGATCTCGGTGTCGCGCATCGCCGACTCCCGAAATCGCGCCGAAAAGTACCCAACACAACATCACCGTGACAGCCTCGGCTTCCATCTGGTTCGGACCAAGCTCCGGCTAAGTGCATTGGGACAACCCGCGGCGGCCGTGGCCTATTTCGAGCGGCAGCTAAAATCGGGCCTGTTTTTAAACGCCGGCGCCGCGCGCTATGGGTATGCCTTGGCGCTGACCGAAGCCGGTGACTACCGCGAAGCGGGGCGCCAGGTAGGGCAACTTCGGCACGCCGATCCCGAGCAGACCGCCTACCTACTCGCGGCCGCGCGCCTTGCGCTCGCCGAGAAACGGCCGGGCGAGGCGCTATCGATCTACGGCGAGACGCTGAAACTCTACCCCAACTACCGCCCCGCGGTCCTCGGACAGGCGCAAACGCTGCTCATATCGGGTCAAGCCGAGGAAGCCCGCCGGATGCTGCGCAACTACGCCTCAAGCCATGAGGTGGATGGCCCTTACTATGGGCTTTTGGCGGAAGCAGAAGGAAAACTCGGCGCGGAAGTCGAAGCACATATAGCGCTAGGAGAACAAAGTTATCTGGCCGGCGAGACCAACCTGGCGCGCGACCAACTGTGCTTCGCCCGCCGCTCCCCGCAGGCCGATCACTACCAGCGGCAACGCATCGAGGCGCGGCTCAAGAACATCCTCGGCGATCTCATCGAGGAACAGGAAGCCGAGGAAGTGGGAATCGCTCTCGGGCACATCGGACGGAGCCCCAAAGAGCTAGACCCGGCGCGTCCTTGCCCGGGATGATTTCCGTTGTGATCAACCCCGCTGTTTCCGTTGGCGCGAGGCGCGCGGTAGCATATGCTCACACCAGCCACAAGCGCACTCGAATCTCACAATGATGCGATCAAGCACCGAAGACCTCCGTATCACGGAGACCCGCGAGGTCCTCGCACCCGCGACCCTGCACGCCGACTTGCCGGTCACCGCCGCAGCCGCGGGCACCGTACTAAAAGCGCGTGCCGCGATCCAGGCCTTACTGGGCGAACGCGACGACCGGCTGCTGGTTATTACGGGACCCTGTTCGATCCATGATCCCGACGCCGCGCGCGACTACGCTACAGGTCTCAGACGTGCGCTGGAAACCCACGCCGAAGACCTTTTGATCGTGATGCGCGTCTATTTCGAGAAACCGCGGACTACCGTGGGTTGGAAAGGTCTGATCAACGATCCAAAGCTCGACGGGAGCTTCCGGATCAACGACGGCTTGCATATCGCCCGGCGGCTGCTCTTAGATCTGGCCGAGATGGGGATACCCGCCGGCACCGAATTTCTCGATCCGATCAGCCCGCAGTACTACGCCGATCTAATCGCCTGGGGCGCCATCGGCGCGCGCACTACCGAAAGCCAGGTGCACCGCGAGCTGGCTTCGGGATTGTCCTGCCCCATCGGCTTCAAGAACGCGACCGACGGGGGATTACAGATCGCGGTGGACGCGATCATCTCGGCGCGGAATCCGCACCATTTCTTGGGCGTGACCAAAGGCGGGCATGCGGCCATTCTGTCCACGACGGGCAATCCCGATGGGCATATCATCCTGCGTGGAGGCCAACGCCAGCCGAACTACGATGCAGAGAGCGTTGATGCGGCCGCGGCATTGTTGGCGAAGGCTGGGTTACCGGCACGCATCATCATCGATTGTAGCCACGCGAACAGCGCCAAGGACCACGAGCGCCAGGTACAGGTCGGCCACGAGATCGGCGCCCAGATCGCGGCGGGAGATCGGCGGATTTTGGGCCTGATGATCGAGAGCCATCTGGTGGCCGGGCGTCAAGATCAGGCGCCAGGCCGTCCACTGGTCTATGGTCAGAGCATCACGGACGCCTGCATCAGTTGGCCCCAAACCGAGGCGCTCCTCGAGGACCTGGCCGCGGCGGCGCGCCGGCGGCGCGATCGCACGGGCGAGGCGCGCTCGGCGGTTTGATCCCATACGACCGCGCACCTCGTGTTCAAGTGCCCGCGCCGTCATCAACCGCAAGTGGTCGATGACGGCGCGGAGTGTCAAAGGATGTTAGTCATCCCTTTATACGGATTCGTCAAGGCGAAGCTGAGGTTCAGCGCCCCTCCCGTCAACGTATACTGCGCGGCCGATACGCCACCGTAGTCGAAGTTGTCACCGGACTCGTGGTTGTTAGCCCCCACTGGATGTGCCTTTGCCCAGCACGATGCGCCTTTCGGAACATTCTGATCGTTGAGATCGATCGTGTTCGATTCTCCCAGCATTAATTGAGGAGTCTGAAATGACTCTCCGCCCCCCCCCAACAGACCGAAAAGGTCGTGATGACACCCGTGTTGTTCGTAAACACTACTTGATTGGCCATTTAGTATAACTCCTAGATTGATGTGAGATTGGTCGCAAAGACGTTCGGCGCGGCCGCGCTGCGCCGCCGGTGTAGCAACGTCTAGCCGGCGCGCTGTCACATACAAAGGCACGTGCCACACTATGCGCCCTCACCGCGGACGTGTTTCCCCTGGGGAGGTAACTGATCGACCTCGGGCTCGGTCAAGCGCCGGATCCGATCGGCAGAGAGTCTTGAACCCCGGTTACGGCTAAACGGATTCTCAATACTCAAGATCTGGACCTTCTGCCGCAGCAGTTGACCGCGCTTGCGTAAGAGATCCCGTACCGCCCGCTCCTTCTTCGGGTAGATATATCCCTCGGGTAACAACCGAAGCCGCAAGAGATGTGCTAACCACCGCGCATCGCTCCGATCATGGGTATACTTCAGCCCCGCATATTGCTGAATCGCCGCCCTCAGGGAGAGACCACCCGGCCGCGCGGTGGCCGCGAATCGCGCCCCGGAACCTGGTAGGGCTAGGGTGAGGGGGAGGTAACACAGTCATTATGATCCCCTCCCAGCCTTCTCCCGGAGGGGAGAAGGGGTAATACTAATGCAAGTTTCTAGCGGGACATGATCCTAGGTCGCTTAATGTTGACCTAATACAGCAAAACGGGCCAAGGGGATTAGCGTGGTTTCGATAATCCACTCAACAGACGATTGCGAGTGTCTCAACCCGTGGGATCACGCAGTGACCTGTGAGTGGACATGCTGTTCACAAGCCCTGAATGCCAGCGAGTGAAGGCGACACTGAGTAGCCCGTCGACCGCCTCATGAAGGCGAATATTACGCTGGTCACGGGCTTCCCAACCAGCGCATGCCTCGTATGATCGACCAGGCCGGTGTCTAATAACAGCACGCCAAACGTACAGCCGGATCGCAACAGGAGGCAGCATGAAATTGCAAAGCATCAATCCAACCACCGGTGAGCTGATTGAAAGCTTCGACGAGGTCAGCGATGCGGACCTGGAAGCCGCCCTGGAGTGCGCGGAGCAAACCTTCCGCACCTACCGCAGCACGTCTTTTGACGAGCGCGCCGGCTGGCTCAACAAGGCTGCGCACATCCTGGAGGACGAGAAGGACACGTGGGCGCGCCTGATGACCCGGGTAATGGGCAAGACCTACAAGACAGCCGTGGCGGAGGCGGAGAAATGCGCCTGGGGCTGCCGCTATGTCGCAGAAAACGGCGCCGGCTTCCTCGCCGACGAGGAGATCGCGACCGATGCCGACAAAAGTTACGTCCGCTACCTGCCGCTCGGGCCGATCCTCGCGGTGATGCCGTGGAACTTCCCGTTCTGGCAGGTGATGCGCTTTGCGGCTCCCGCCTTGATGGCAGGCAACGTGGGGCTGCTAAAGCATGCCTCTAACGTGTGCCGCTGCGCCCTCGCCCTGGAGGAGATCTTTCGCCGCGCCGGCTTCCCCGAAGGCGCGTTTCAGGCCCTGCTCATGAGCCCCACGCGCGTGGCCCGCGTGATCGCCGACCGCCGCGTCAGAGCCGTCACCCTGACCGGCTCGGATGTCGCCGGCTCCAAGGTCGCTGAGCAGGCCGGCAAGCACATCAAGAAGACCGTCATGGAACTGGGGGGCTCCGATGCGTTCATCGTCCTGCCCAGCGCGGATCTGGAGGCCGCCGTGAAGACCGCGGTTACCGCACGCAACCTCAACAACGGCCAGTCCTGCATCGCCGCCAAGCGCTTCATCGTGCATGCACGGGTGTACGACGAGTTTGAACGGCGCATGGTGGAAGGACTGGAACGCCTCAAGGTGGGCGACCCGATGGATGAGGACACTGACGTCGGGCCGCTCGCCACGGCGCAGATCCTGGAGACCGTCGAACGCCAGGTGAACGAGTCGGTGCAAGCCGGCGCCCGACTGCTCACCGGCGGAAAGCGCCTGGACCGTCCCGGTAATTTCTACCAGGTCTCGGCGCTGGCCCAGATACCGCAGGACGCCCCCGCTTATCGGGAAGAGGTGTTCGGTCCGGTGGCCTGCTTCACGCCTGTGCCAACGAGCAAGGCACGACCGTGCAGGCGCGCTTGACGGAGACCTTTCGGCGCTATGGGCTGCCCGATCGGATGACGATGGACAACGGGGCGCCCTGGGGCAGCGATGCCGAGCATCCCTTCACCCCGCTCACCGTATGGCTGCTGCGC
>JBOIDH010000054.1:0-10079 GCA_050740495.1 Gammaproteobacteria bacterium
CGATCCATGAGCAGCCGGATCAAACGCGGATACATCATGAAGGATCCGCCGTTGGGATGATCGGTCGATAAGACCAACCGCCACGGGTCCTTGGATAACAGGAACAGCTCCAGTCCAATTGCCCACTGCAGCGCGTGGATGTAGACCTTTTCTTGATAGGTGAAGGGCACGATCCCGCAACCGCTCTCACACTCGGTATCGGCGTTCACCCATTTGTTGCCGCTGATCCCGCGCAACAAGTAGGCGAGCGGCGCATCGGCGGTCATCGCCGTGGCCTTACCGAACATGACCTGGCCGATATCGGCGGTAATATTCGGATGATTGTTGATGTAATCCGCGATCTCGGGACCTTTCGAGGTCGGGTTTTTCCCGGGTTCTCCGCCATAGCTATGGAACTGCACGTGCGCGATGTGCGCCCGCCGTCCCTCGGCTACCCGCATGGTCTCGAGGGTGGTCGTGTAGTTGCCGCTGCGGCCGAGGTTGTTACAATGAATGTGCGGGGGGTGGGGCAGACCGAGATCGTTGACGGTTTCGATAAACGCCTTGATCACGTCCAGCGGCGTGAGATCGAAGTGGTCGATTTTTTCGTTGATATCGGTGATGTTCGCGTTGCGCCGTCCCTTCCAAAGCTCATCGCTCCCGGGGTTGACCAACTTGACCGCATACGCCTTGGTCGCGTTGACCCACCAGGCCACCGCTTGGCGAAAGTCCTCGCGCCGCCCTGCTTTAAGCAAATCGTACAAGAAGACGTTGTTCCCGAGGAGCACATAGAACCCCTTGTCGATCATGGGGGTGTCGTGAAATTCCTCCAGTACGTGACGGGCGCCGATGGGGGTGACCGCGGCTTCCATTGCCGTCGTGTACCCGAGCCCGGCGTAGCGGTAGCCGGTAGCAAAAGTAGACGGCACTACGCCCCCAGTTCCCGAGCGGGTGACCGCGGTGCCGGGATGCACGTCGAGGCGGTGGTCCTCGGGTTGGAGCTTGCGGGCGAGATTGACCTTGGGTCCGGCGATATGACAATGGATGTCGATGCCCCCCGGCATGATCACCATGCCTTGCGCGTCGATGCGTTTCGCCGCCGAGGGCACCTCCGCGACGATCTTCCCGTCCTTGATGCAGAGATCCCGGACCGCGCCGTTCACTCCGTTGGCCGGATCGTAGATCCGGCCATTCGATATACGTAGCATCGGTGCCCTAAGCCACCTTTAGGTTGGGGAACCGTGTGCGTTTCTGCTCCAGCAGCTCGCGTAGCCTATTCTTGATCGCGATGAGCACCTCTTCATCGCTCGGATACGGCGACTCAAAGGCCTGGCGCAAGGTGATCGGCACATCGTCCATGCGATAGACCGTCCCCGACGTATTGATGCCATAGGTCGAAGTGGTGAAGGCGACCCTGGCCAACTGGGTGGTGTCGGTCGGTTTGGTGTCCAAGACGATCACCGGGATGCGCTTCATGTGCTCGATGGCCGGGCGCGGAAAATTGGACCCCGGATCGCTGGCGATGATCATGGCCGCGTCCGCTTCGCCGCGGGCGAGCAGATCGACTGTCGTGAACTCGCCGGGATTGAAGCGCGGGTAGCCGCGGCTGAAGTTGACCCCGAATGGATAGCCGGTCTGCCAGGAGACGACGTTGTCGGCCCCGGTGACATTGCCGTGGCCGCGCACGGGTTTGGCCACGAAGTGGGTAAATTCATTCAGGTCCGTGGCGAGGGCCAGCACGGCGCCGGAGTTGAAATGGCGTCCGCGGGTCATCGTCAGCCCCATGCCGAAGAACAAGACCCCGTAGCGGCAACTCTTCATCCGCCGCACCAGATCCTCCATGGTGGCCAGGGGCACGCCCGTGCGCTCGGCCAGGTTCGGATCGACCTTGCGGCCTTTGACGAAGGCACGCAGGGCCCACAAAAGCTCGAAGTCATGTCCGGGTTTGATTTGGATGAAGAGGTCCGCCACCGGCGCGCTCGGCGTGCGCCGCACATCGACCAAGACCACGTAGCGGTCTTTCCTGCCATTGGGGATATACCGTCCCTTGGGGGTAACCGCGTAGCGGGTGAAGTGGCGCGGATGGGATTCCGCGGGGTTACCGCCCCAGTAGACGACCAGGTCCGCGCGGTTCTTGATTTCACCCAGCGTGGCCGTGCTTTCGCCGACGCCTTGGAACGCGATGCCGGAGGGACCGTGGCAGACCGAGGTGGTGGTGTCGATATTGCCGTGCATGAGATCGCAGATCGCCACCGCTTGGCGCTGGGCCTCGCAGGTGGTGTCGCTCAAGCCGTAGATGATCGGCAGCCGCGCCGCGACGAGGATCTGCGCGGCGGCCTCGACCGCCTCCTCGGTGGTGGCGGCTTTACCGTCGATTAAGGCGTATGGACGGTCTTCTATAGTATGCTCCGCGAACCAGGCGCGTCCGAGCGTGCACGCGTTCTTGGCCTTGGTGATGCGCTTCGCATCCAGATCGACCGTCAGATCCATGTCGTCGCACACGCAACCGCAAAAGGTGCAGGTGGCATGTTCCACTGTCCGAATATTGTCACTCATATTTTCACCTCGGAAATCCTATGCTGTGTGATCGTTTAATCGGCGCCGGAATACGGCGGAATAAAAAAGGCCGGCTCGGATCAAGGGACGGGGCCTTCGACAAGCTCCACGCTGACCTCGAAATTCTTGGACAAGGGCATCCCGCTCCCCGCGGTATCGCCGCCCATGAGCTGAGAGCTCGGCGGGCCATAGGGGATAAACAACATACCCGCGGGCAGGTCGGCGGGTTTGCGTCCCTTGCAGCGCACGACGGTCTCGCCGATGTCCGTGG
Organism: Gammaproteobacteria bacterium; assembly: GCA_050740495.1. Lineage (GTDB taxonomy): Bacteria > Pseudomonadota > Gammaproteobacteria > JACCXJ01 > JACCXJ01 > USCg-Taylor. The sequence goes on from JBOIDH010000054.1 coordinate 2,807, forward strand.
CTAAGCGCACCGCGTCACCCTCTTTTATGCCGAGCCGGGCCATCTCATCGGTGTTCATTTCCACCGTGGAGGTTACTTCCCGGTACTCTTTCTTGAGCTTGCCCGCGTTCAATGACGTTCCCTGTTTGTTGTTCCGCCCCGGGACCAGAATCATTATTTCGGCCATAGTCAATAGTTAATTATTACGCCTCGGGAGAGTCGTCTCTCCGGCGCTGGAGGGCCTTCGCAAGGACTGCATTTCATGAATCCACTTCTAACATTTCCCTGGTAAACCGTCAACGTTTCGCCGCGCCGATCAGGCGAGTCTGAATTAGGTATGGGAGTTTTGGGTGTTATATCATTAACCGATCGAATGAATTTCCCTTGATATGCCCGACCCTTCCGCAACGCCGCTACCGGAGCAAACACTCGGCGCTCAGCACGATGGCCTCACCGTCACCGTCACCGCGCCGGCGCGCTTACACCTGGGCTTTATTGACATGAGCGGCGATCTCGGACGGCGGTTCGGGGGGCTCGGGTTGACCTTGAGCGGGATCCAGACGCGCCTGAGCGTCACGCGCTCGCCGGGCGTCCATGCTCAAGGTCCATCGAGCGGGCGCGCGGAGGAGTGTGCGCGGATGCTGCTGCGGACCTTGGGCTTGAAGGGCGGGGTGTCGATTGCGATCGAGGAGGCGATCCCGGAACACGTGGGTCTCGGTTCGGGAACCCAATTGGCGTTGGCGATCTGCGCCGCGTTCGTACGCCTGTTCGACCTTGATAGGGATCTGTGTCAGCTTGCGAAACTCACCGAGCGGGGAGCGCGCTCGGGGATCGGCCTGGCGGCGTTCGAGAGCGGCGGATTTCTTGTCGATGGTGGTCGCGGACGCGCGACGGTGGTGCCGCCGGTGCTGTGTCAGGTCGCGTTTCCGCCGCCCTGGCGGATCCTGCTCATTTCCGATGAAGCCCGGACGGGGTTGAACGGCAGCGAGGAGGCCGCGGCGTTTAAACAGATGCCGCCGATGGCCACGCAGGTATCGGCGCATCTCTGCCGGGTGCTGTTGATGCAGGTCCTGCCGGCCTTGGCCGAACAGGATTTGGACGCCTTCGGCGCCGGAATCACCGCGATTCAGGAGGCGGTCGGTGACTATTTCGCCCCCTACCAGGGCGGCCGTTATAGCAGTCCGCGAGTCGGGGAGGTGCTGCGCTGGTTACAGAACGAGGGCCTGCGAGGCGTGGGACAAAGTTCCTGGGGCCCGACCGGATTCGCGCTCGTCGACAGCGCTTCTCGCGCGCATGGCCTATGGCAACGGGCCACCCAGCAATGGGGAGCGCCCTTAAGCTTCTCGGTCTGCGGCGGGCGCAATAGCGGTGCCGAGATCGGCGTGCGTAGAAAGGCCGCGTAATGTCAATACCGTAAGCTCTAAGCGGAATTCATTGAGAATAAACGGACGGTAATATGAAAGACCCCTATTTATTACACATGTTCAACCCGACCAAGAACGTGAGCCCGTTCGACGTCAATATGGCGTATGAGGCAGAGTTCAACGGCGTGATCCCCTATACCGACGTTACCGTGGACGATATCCACGCGTTGACCCAAGATACCATCTTTTCGCGTAGCCCCACCGGCGTGAAACGGACCGGTATCTTTATCGGCGGCCGCGACTTCGGTCTCGCGATCGATATGTTGGAGGCGGCGAAATCCGCCATGGTGCCGCCTTTCGAGGTTTCCGTATTCGCCGATCCGAGCGGGGCGATCACCACGGCCGCGGCGCTCATGGCCTGCGTCGAGACGGCGCTTAGAAAAAACGGCCGCGCGCAGGGATTGTCCGGCGCCAACGTCTATATTTTCGGGGGGACGGGACCCGTCGGTGTGTGCGCCGGAATATTGGGAGCGCAGAGCGGCGCGAATACGTTCCTCACGAGCCAGCGGGGCGCCGAGGCCGCCATGAAAGTGGCGGCGCCCTACAACGAACGTTACGGTGTCAAACTTCAGGGCGCCGACAGTAGCAATGACGCGGCCATACGCGCGTTTCTACCGCGGGCCCATGTGGTCGTCGGCGCCGCCAAGGCCGGATTTCAAGTGCTGTCACGCGCTCAACTCGGGGCCGCGGCCGAGCTTCTGGTAGCAGCCGACGTGAACGCGGTGCCCCCGGCCGGGATCGAAGGCGTCGGCGTCAATGACAAGGGCAAGGCGCTCGAATCGACTCCGGCCAAGGCCCTCGGTATCGGCGCCTTGGCGATCGGCAATGTCAAATACCAGGTTCATTATCGCCTGTTTCAACTCATGATTCAGGCGCCGAAACCCGTGTATCTCGATCACGTCAAGGCCTTTGAAGTGGCCCGGGAGATCGCCGCTGGCTGAGTCCGCTTACCTCATCATCGGCCAATCGGGCCGCGCCCTTGCGCAGTCCGCGCACCAGAGCCGTGCCGCGGTGCATGTGGTCGATCTTTTCGCCGACCGCGATACGCATGACTGGGCGCGGAGCGTAACGCGCGTTCCTCCAGGATCGTGGGGTTTCGATCGCGAGGCCCTGTGCGCCGCGATCGAACGGGTGGGCGCGGGCGACCGGATCGCAGGCGTGGTCGCCGGCAGCGGTTTCGAACAGGACCCAACGCTGTTGGACGTTTTGCCGGCGGGCACGGAGTTACTCGGTAACGCGGCGGAGATTGTGCGTTCCGTTAAAGATCCCGTAAGTTTTTTCGGCGCCCTGTCGCGGTTGGGGATCCCATATCCGGAAACACGTTCGAGCCCCGCCGGCGATTCGCGCGGGTGGTTACGGAAGCGCATCGGCGGCTCGGGCGGCATGCACGTCCTGCCTCTGGGAGCGGACGGCCAATGTCCGCCGGGGCATTTTTTGCAGCGCGCCGTCGCCGGGCGGGCCCATTCGGTGATTTTCGCGGCGAACGGGCGCAGAGCGGCGATCGTCGGCTATAACGCCATCTGGCAAGAGCCTGGCAGGTTCACGTATCGCGGCGCCATCGCGGATCGAAGTTTACCCGCACGTGTGCGTACGGATCTGGCGGAGGGCATTTTGGAGCTTACCGCGGCGTTCGGGTTGCGCGGTCTTTGCGGGGCGGATTTCATTGTCGATGATGACGAGCGCTGGGTTCTCCTCGAGATCAACCCGCGTCCGACCGCGAGCTTTGAATTGCACGAGAGGGATGGCGGATTATTCACTGTCCACGTCGATGCCTGCCGCGGACGGCTGCCGGTCCGGATCAGCGCGCAAGAAAAAAAGATCGCCGCGGTGCGGGTTCTCTACGCGCCGCATGCGCTGCGGATCCCACGGCCATGGCGCGGCTGGAGCCGTGATTGGCCGGCTCCGGGTACCCGGGTGCGCGCGGGCGAGCCCATCTGCACGGTTCACGCAGCGGGATATGAGCCGGGCCCCGTCACTCGCCTCCTGGATACCCGTTGTCAAAGGTTGCTGGCGGTGCTTACGGCGGGCTAGAATCGGGGCGATGGCATGAAACTGATAAAAATGAATAACCAACCCAGTGTGAATGGCTTAGCGCAGCCCTTGGTGCAAGCTCTGATCGCCAATGCCGCGGCGCTGAGATTGGCGGTGGATACCTTAGCGAACGGGACTGTCGTTGTGGACGCTGGAATCGCGGTTTTGGGCGGGATCGAGGCCGGGCGGCGCATCGCCGAGATATGTCTGGGCGGCCTTGGGCGGGTCAGTATCCGCGCGGGGGGGGACTTTCCCCATTCGCCCTGGCAGCTTGATGTGGTTACCTCCAATCCGGTGCTGGCCTGCTTGGCGAGCCAATACGCGGGGTGGAACCTCGAATACGGGGAGGGCAAGGGCGCCTTTAAAGGGTTGGGATCGGGTCCGGCCCGGGCCATCGGCAGCCACGAGCCTTTGTTTCAAGAACTCGGGTATCGAGACGCTTTCGACCAGGCCTACTTGGTCTTGGAGGTCAAGGAACGGCCTCCGGTCGAAATCGCCGAGAAAGTGGCGAAGGCCTGCGCCATCAAGCCCCAGGACCTCACCTTGATTCTCACGCCGACCACGAGCCTATGCGGGGCGGTGCAAGTCGTGGCGCGCTCCCTCGAGGTGTCGTTGCACCGGGTGCACACGCTTGGCTTCCCGCTGTCCGCGATCGTCGATGGTATGGCGACGGCGCCGATCTGTCCACCGTCCAACGACTTCATTGTCGCGATGGGCCGAACCAACGATGCGATCATGTATGGTGGCGACATCAAGCTCTATGTTGACTGCGGTGATAGCGAGGCGGAGGATCTGGCTCGCAAGCTGCCAAGCAGTTCCTCGCGTGACTACGGGAAACCTTTTGCCGAGACATTTAAGGATTACAAGTATAATTTCTACGCGATCGATCCGGGGCTGTTCGGCCCGGCGCGGATCACGATAAGCTCGGTCCGGACCGGGAAGACCTACCGCGGCGGCAAATTCAACGAAGGCTTGCTCGATCAGTCCTTCTCTTAGTTTCCATGCCCTGCGTGGCTATCGTCACGGATGATCCGGGTTGGCATGGGGCGGTATTGAAACGCGCCTTGTCCACGCGCGGTTTCGAGTGCCGCGCGGTGTCCCTGACGGCATGCCGGTTCGATCTCAATCGTCCGAAGCCGGTCGTCATCCCGGGATTCGAACGTGAGCCGCCCGCGGGGGTGTTCATACGCGGTGTCCCCGGCGGTACCTTGGAGCAGGTCATCCTGCGGCTCGATCTCCTCCATTTCTTGCGGGAGCTTGGGGTCGTGGTTTACAACGATGGGCGCGCCATCGAGCGCACAGTCGACAAGGCGATGACCAGTTTTTTGCTCAAACGGGCCGGGATCCCGACGCCGGATACCTGGGTGCTGGAAGCCGAGGCGGAAGCCCGCGCGCTGGTCGAACGCGAGCTGGCGAGAAATACGCCGCTGGTGATGAAACCCTTGTTCGGCTCCCAAGGCGCCGGCGTCACCTTGGTCGATCGCCCCGAGGCCTTGCCGGATCCGCAAGCCTACGGCCAGGTTTATTACCTCCAGCGATATATCGACAGCCGCGACAGTGCATGGCGCGATTGGCGGGTGTTGGTGATTGGCGGCCATTCCGTGGCGGTGATGCAGCGCCGCAGCGCGCATTGGATCACCAATCGGGCGCGCGGGGGCCGTTGCTTTGCCGTCCCTCTCGATGCGCCGCTCGGCATGCTGGCCGAGGAAGCCGCGCGGGCGGTGGTCATCGATTACGCGGGCGTCGATTTGATGCAGGACCAGGACGGACGTTTCTTGGTCACCGAGGTCAACAGCGTTCCGGCCTGGCAGGGCCTGCAGGGCGTCACGAGCTTCGATATCGCCGAGCGGCTCGTGGACCATTTTCTGGCGTGCATGGACCGGTCCGGCCCCGCCCTGGCGTAGATTCATAATGATCCGGATCGCCGCGCCAGCGGTCGCCGAGGCTTGGCTCTGGAGCTGCCGGCTGGATCTCGAAGCATTGAAGCCGGGCAACGTCAGCTTGCAGGCGCCCGGTCACGGAATGAGCGCCGCCGATTTTCTTCGCAGCGCCGAAGCGGCGGCGCCGTTGCTCTGCGCGCAGGATTCGAGCGTTGGCGAACGCATCCTGCGTAGCATAGAAGCAACGCAGCGGGCCGTCGGATGTAACACCAATCTCGGCATCGTGCTGCTCTGCGCGCCGCTGGTGCATTCTGCCCTCATGGAATCGCCGGAAGGGCGGCTGCGGCCGCGGCTCAAAGCAGTGCTGCGCTCGCTGACACACGATGACACAAGGCGGGTCTTTGCCGCGATCGCGCTGGCCGCGCCCGCGGGGCTTGGCCGGCGTGAGCGTCACGATGTGCGCGGCGATCCTACCGTTAGCTTGTGCGCAGCGATGGCCGAAGCTCAGACCTGGGATAGGATCGCCTTCCAATACACTAACGATTTTATTGAGATTTTTGACATCGGCGTGCCCTGTATCGAGCGCTACATCAAGCCGGGGTGCAACGATGCGATGGCGCTCCAGTGGGCGACCGTGGCCTGTTACTTACACTTTCTGGCCGCGTTCCGGGACAGCCATATCGAGCGGAAATACGGACCGGCACGGGCCGAAGGAGCGCGCCGAATTGCTAAAGAAGTGGAATCCCGGTTCAAGGCGTGCGAAAATTTAATTAATGCAATGCCTTTGTTGCAGGAATTCGATAATAATTTAAAACGGGAGGGGCTTAATCCCGGGACCAGCGCGGATCTAACCGTAGCGAGCCTGCTAGCGTTCCATTTGGAATGCCTCCTGGCGGGGCTCAATCGCGATCAAGCGGTTACAGTGGCTGGGTAAGGGGTCCTTTTCCGTAATAAATAAGGTGGCAAGCGATGTCTATCTTCAGAACACTTGTCGGACAAACTTCAACTGGAGAAGCAATAGGAGCTAAAACTATGGCAGTCGTTGACAGAGTATTAGTTGGGGAATCCTTGGTCGGGGATGGCAACGAGATCGCGCACGTCGATCTCATCATGGGACCGCGGGGCAGCGCCGTCGAGGCCGCGTTCTGCAACGCCTTGAGCAACCAGAAGGACGGGTGCAGCACCTTGCTGGCAGTGGTATCGCCAAACTTGCCGTGTAAACCCAACACCATCCTTTTTAACAAGGTCACCATCAAGGGCGCCAAGCAAGCCGTGCAGATGTTCGGTCCCGCGCAACGTGCGGTCGCCATGGCCGTCGTTGATTCGGTTGAAAGCGGTATTATCCCCGCCAGCGAAGCGGAGGATATCTTCATCTGCGTGGGCGTGTTCATTCACTGGGAAGCCGAGGACAACAAGAAAATCCAAGATTTCAATTACCAGGCGACCAAGGAATCCATCGAACGCGCGGTCAAGCGGATGCCGAAGGCCATGGACGTCGTCGCCAAGAAGAATACGGCACACCCCTTCGCCGACCACGTCTAACGGGCAACCGTGGTCTTCCCGACACGGCGTTGATTGTGACATGCCCCGGTAGCCAATACCGGGGCATGTTTTTTCCGAGATGCCGCGCATCTTCGTGTGCGAGTATATTACCGGCGGCGGGCTCGCGGGCGAGGCGCTCCCGGTCGCGCTCGCCGCGACGGGCGATGCCATGCTACGGGCACTCCTCGACGATCTCCGCGCGATCCCCACGGTCAAGACGGCGACCACCCGTGACGCACGTCTGGCATCTTTGGATACCGACATCGAGACGCAAGTCATTTCGTCTGCGGGATCGGTTTGGGAGCGCTGGGAGCAATGTATCGAGGCTGCCGATGCCGTATGGCCGATCGCACCCGAGACCGGGGGTGTCTTAGAGCGTTTGAACCGCTGCGTGCTCGATAAAAACCGGATCTTGAT
>JBOIDH010000055.1:0-10047 GCA_050740495.1 Gammaproteobacteria bacterium
CTTCGATGAGAGACAGTGGGAGACGATTCCGGAATCGCAACGAGACGAGATCATGCAGGAGTACGGCGAATTCGTGCAGAACATCGTTAAGAGCGGCCACTACCTTGCGGGCGCAAAGCTACAGTCGAGCTCGGCGGCGACCACAGTTCGCGGAAGGAACGGCAAGCCGGTTATCACCGACGGCCCTTTCGCTGAGACTAAGGAGCAACTCGGAGGTTATCATTTGGTCGAGTGCAAGGACCTCGACGAGGCGCTAGCGATCGCGAAGCGCATTCCGACCATTCGCGTGGGCGGCACGGTCGAAGTGCGGCCGCTGGAACCGATGTGAGATCCTCGCAGCTTCTCGTCGTACTCTTTGACCAAGGATAAGACCGACATTCTCATCGACGAATTGACGACCGGCAAGGGTGATGCATATACTTGCAACTATATCGTATGCATCGGAGCCCGCCATGAGAACCACCATCAACATCGATGACGAGCTTCTCCTCGAAGCTCAGAAAATAACGCGCATCAAGGAAAAAACGGCAGTCGTGCATGCCGGCCTCAAGGCGCTCATCGAGCGCGAAGCCGCCCGCCGCTTGGCCGAACGCGGCGGCAGCGACCCGGCAGCCACCGCCGGCCCGCGACGCCGCAGCGCACCGCCGCCTGAATGATCCTGGCCGACAGCTCGGTCTGGATCGACCATCTGCGCAAGGGCGATCCGCAACTGGCGGACTTGCTCCTGCGCGAGCAGATCGTCATGCACACCATGATCTTAGGCGAACTGGCCTGCGGCAGCCTGAAGGACCGCGAACGCGTATTGCTGCTCTGGCGCCGGCTGCCCCTGCTGGAGGCCGCGAGCGACGAGATCGCCATGCCGTTTCTGGAACGCCATACGCTGGTGAGCCGCGGCATCGGCTACGTTGACGTGCACCTGCTGGCGGCCGTTGCGGAGCGGCAGGGCGCGCGTCTTTGGACTAAAGACAGGCGGCTCGCGGACATAGCACAGGAATTGGGGTTGGGCTTCCCGCCTCCATGACGCACTGTTCGGTACGGAGTTGAACGGGATGTTGGATGCGTTGAGTGAGGCGCTGGTGGCGTGGGCGAGCAATACGCCGAGGTCGAGAAACATTTGATCCTAAGCAATATGGTAGACCCTTCTGTGTTCACTGAGGAGACTGCGCCATGAACTACAAACAAAGCCAGTTACCACTTTGGGTCAATCCCGTCGTGATCGGCGGCGCCGTATCTTTATTGGCGGCCTACTTGGGGTTCTGGGACTATATACAACCGAGCGAGAGCGACGATCTTTGCATAGATACCGAAGAAGGGGCTGCCGATCTAGAAATCGCGGGCCTTGCCCTCATTGGCGGACTCGTGACTTTGTATGGTCACTTCAGGCACCCGGTAACCCCCAAGTGAGGTGATCCCAACCCCGTTACGCGAACTTAGAGACAGCCATCAAAGGATCGGATCTTTCGGCCTGGCGAAACGAGCAGTTGACTTAATCGACGGTTGTTCGCATTAGATCGGTAACTTGTCACCCATTCCGGACGAGTTCGTCGCTACCGATCTAGACCTACGCAAAGCCAAGGCGCTAGGTCTTGCATAAGCACACCACTCTTTGGTGTCATCCGTCGATGACGCCCAATCTTGACATCGGTATGACCGCAGTTATACTGGGCCATGAAAACGGCAATCTCCGTTCCGGATCCTCTCTTCGACGCTGCTGAAAAACTTGCCCGACGGCTCGGAATTAGTCGCAGCGAGCTCTTTCAAAAGGCCGTCGAGGCGTTTCTGCGCGAACGTCGAGATGAAGGCATCACCGAAGCGCTCAATGCAGTCTATGCCGCGGACGATAAGGTATCGAGCCTCGACCCAATGGTGCACCAACTGCAGATGGCATCTCTAAAGTCGGACGATTGGTCGTGAAGCGGGGCGAGTTATGGTGGGCGAGCCTGCCTACCCCCCGTGGTTCGGAGCCGGGTTTCCGCCGACCTGTGGTAATCGTGCAGTCCGATATGTTCACCCGAAGCCATATCCGAACGGTGATCGTCGCAGTGGTCACCACCAACGTTGGTCTCGCGGAAGCTCCTGGAAACGTTATGCTTACGCGAGGCCGGAATCGCTTGCCGAAGGATTCGGTAATCAATGTGTCACAGGTACTGACGTTGGATAAGTCGTTCTTAACGGGACGAGTTGGTCACGTATCACCCGGGGAGCTCGCCATGCTGGAAGACGGGCTGCGTTTGGTGCTTGCACTCTAAGGGATGCCTAATTTCGCATTCGAATCAACGCGCCGCCCCATCGGCGCCGCGCCGCAGCTTCAGGCGATCCAACGCTTGCGGCAACACGCCGGGTGCGGCTAGCCCGCTCTCCCGCGCACACGCGCGGTAGCCCCGGCGCGTCACGGGCTTGCTCGCCCGTCCGCTTCAAATTATTCTGGCGCAACGTGCTTGCCTCAAAGCCGTAGTTTGTGCCCATAGCCTATGAACCTTAGTATCGTCGTCTTGGCGGCCGGCCAGGGGAGGCGGATGTATTCCGATGTCCCTAAGGTATTGCACGCCCTTGCCGGAAGGCCGCTCCTCGAACATGTCTGTCGCGCGGCGGCACGGCTGAGCGCCGAGCGGATTTACGTCGTTTACGGTCACGGTGGCGAGAGCGCGCGCGAAGCACTGCGGCATCTCGATGTCACCTGGATCGAACAGGCCCGGCAACTCGGCACCGGTCATGCGGTCGCGCAGGCCTTGCCATCCATCGATTCCCGCAACGGCGTCCTCATTCTCTACGGGGATGTGCCCTTGATTACCTCAGAGACCTTGCAACGCCTGAAGGATGCCCTCACGGAGGGTGGGATTGGGTTACTCACCGTGGATCTGGATGATCCGGGCGGATACGGCCACATCGTGCGCGATCGCAGCGGAGCGGTCGTGCGGATCGTGGAGCACAAGGATGCGACTCCCGAGGAACGGGGGATCCGCGAGGTCAATACCGGCATGATGGGGATCCCGGCGGCGCATTTAGTGCGATGGATAGAGCGGCTCGACGACCGCAACGCCCAGCGCGAGTACTACTTAACCGATATCATCGGCATGGCGGTGGGAGAGGGGATCCCGATTAAAACCGTGGCGGCGGGCTCGGTCTACGAGGTCATGGGAATCAATGATCGCGAGCAGCTTGCCGATCTCGAGCGCCATTACCAACGCCTGCAAGCAAAGCAGCTGATGCGCTCGGGGGTGACCTTGCGCGATCCCGCCCGCTTCGATCTGCGCGGGGAGATCCAATGCGGACGGGACGTCGTGATCGATGTCAACGTCATCCTCGAAGGACGGGTTAAATTAGGCGATCGGGTTCGTATCGGGCCCAACTCCTACCTGCGGGACGCCGAGCTTGCGGACGACGTGGCCGTGTTGCCGAACTGTGTGCTTGAAGAGTGTGTGATCGGTAAGGGCGCGCGCATTGGACCGTTCTCCAGGATCCGCCCCGAGACCCGTCTGGCCGACCATGTCCACGTGGGTAACTTCGTCGAGATCAAGAAATCGACGGTCGCAGCCGGTTCCAAGGTCAACCATCTCAGTTACGTCGGGGATGCCGAGGTCGGCCGCGACGTCAACGTCGGCGCGGGGACCATCACCTGTAACTACGACGGGGCCAACAAACACAAGACCGTCATCGGCGATGGTGTGTTTATCGGTTCGGACACGCTGCTCGTCGCGCCCGTTCGCGTGGGTGATGGCGCCACGATCGGCGCGGGAACGACCCTCACCCATGACGCGCCGCCCGGCGCCTTAACGCTGGGCCGTGCGCGCCAGACGACTGTTGAGGGCTGGACCCGCCCTCAGAAGAAAAAGACCGGTGAACGAAAGTAGCCGACGCTTGCGAATCCCGGCCCATCACGCCCTCTGAATGACGTCATCGCCGATCGGCGGCCTGATTACTACGAGATCTTGAGCAGGGAAACGCACACTCGTTCGTTGAAATTTACGATCAACAGCCCCGGGCTCACCGCGAAGGCGATCTTCGACTGCAGGGTGCCCTTCGCGCTCAACCTTGGTTTTCTACGCACCCGCTTCGCGTGGCCGGCCACGTCCTAAACAGCGTCGATTCGGGCCTTATCGGGGTTAGCGATGGGAGCAGCGGTCTGGGCACGCGCGGCCGTTCGGCAGCCACCCCTCGAGACACGCTTTACCCCTCCTTGCCCCGGTGGTAACATGGTCGCACCTCGGCACCATAAAGCGCATGAGAACCAACTAAAGGAGGGCTTCGGCATGCACTGGAAAGAACAGCTCGACAAGGCGATCGGCACGCTGAAACAGGTGGCCGAAAGCGATACGGTGAAGAGCCTCACGGCCAAGGCGAAGGAGACCGCCAGCAAGCTCGCCCAGCGGGCGAAAAGCGGGGCCCTGGGCGCCGCGGAGGCCTTCATCGAGGCCAATTCCGATCCGGCGGCGCTTAAGGTCCGCTATCTCAACGCGGACCTCAGCGTGCTATCGCCGTCCAACGGCATCGAGGTGAGCCGCCCGAGCGCGGGCAGCGTGGTCATCTCCGACGGCGCCGGCAATGGGATCGTCATCAACGCGGCGGCAGACAAGGCCTCCGTCACCGAGCGGATCGGGACCGTCGCGCAGCTCGGCTCCAACAGTTACGACCTCGGCGCCGAAGACGGCGTCAACGTCGTCGTATTGAAGGACTAAAACAAAGCTCGCCGACGGGACGCCAGGCGGTGAGCACCGCCCTAGAAGCGTGTCGAGGTAGTCGGTTTCGCGGGTAGCGCGGCCGTTGAAATAGTCGACCCAGAGTCAACGAGGATCAGAGTCGATCCGCATGCGATCTAAATCATCTCGCCACTTGAGCTTGCCGCGGAATCCCTTAAGGACCTCTTGCTTTTTGAGTTGAATCAGCGCCTTAAGACCTAGCTCTACGGCCTCTCGCTTAGTCCGTGCCCCAGTTGCTTTTATCGCATCGGAGATTAATTTTTCGTCAATAACAATATTGGTTCGCATTGGTGATCCCCATGTGTATACTAGCTAGCAAATAATTATACACACTGCGAGTCGATCGACCGGCTTAGCAGCCCCCTTCTCTGCCGCACGGCTTCGTAGAGGCAGATCCCGGCGGCGACGGAGACGTTCAGGCTCTCGATCGCGCCGGACATGGGAATGTGTACGAGGCGATCGCAGCGCTCGCGGGTGAGCCGCCGGAGGCCTTTTTCTTCCCCCCCCATCACCAAGGCCGTCGGTCCGCGCAAATCCAAACCGAATAGGCTGTCACTGGCCTCCCCGGCCGTCCCGATAACCTGCAGGCCCAGGTCTTTCATCTCCTCGAGCGCCGCCGCGAGGTTTCCGACCTGAATCAAGGGCACCGTTGCCGCCGCTCCGCTGGCGACCTTTTGCACCGCCAAGGTCAGACCCACCGCCCGGTGGAGCGGCACGATCACGGCATGGGCGCCGGCGCCATCGGCGGTGCGCAGGCACGCGCCCAGGTTGTGCGGATCTTGGACTCCATCGAGCACCAGCAGTAGCGGCGGCGCCGTGCCTTCGGCAAGCAGCGATTTTAGGTCCCGCGCACCCGGCGCCCGCGGATGGCGGCAGCGTAACACCGCCCCCTGATGCCGAACGCCTGCCGCTAGCCGATCGAGCGTTCGCGAGGCCGCTCGCTGCACGGCGAGCCCATGTTGGGCCGCGAGTTTCTGGAGATCGCGCAGGCGCGGATTCGGCGGCCCGGTCTCGATCCATAGCTCGAGCGCGTGCTCGGGCGCGTCCGCCAAGACTTGGCGCACCGCGTGGATCCCGCAGACGATGAGGTCCCGCCCGGCCCCATCCCGCGCCCCTCGCTTGGACATGATAGCCGCGTCCGGCTTGCGTTATACCCGTTTCATGGCACGAGATCGAAGTCGATACGCCGGCCATCGAGATCCACACGTACGACGCGTACCGATACCTCCGTCGCGATCCGGTAACTGCGTTTACCGTGCTCGCCCCGAAGCTCATGGCGCACCGGATCATGATGGTAGTAATCGTTCTTTAAGGAGGTGACATGCACCAAGCCTTCCACGTAGATATCCTTGAGCTCCACGAAGAAGCCGAAACCCGTCACCGCCGTGATGATGCCCGAGTATACCTCGCCAATCTTATCTTGCATGAATTCGCACTTGAGCCACGCCACCGCATCGCGCGTCGCCTCATCGGCACGCCGTTCGGTCAGGCTGCAATGGTCTCCGAGGCTTCCCAACTGCTCCGCCCCATAACGGAACTCCGAGGCCGGTTTTTTCGCCAGCAGGTGGTGAATCGCGCGGTGGACCAAGAGGTCCGGATAGCGCCGGATGGGGGAGGTAAAATGCGTGTAGGCGCCGTGGGCGAGGCCGAAATGCCCGGCGTTCACCGGGTTGTAAACCGCCAGCCGCAAGCTCCTCAGCATCAGCGTTTGAATCAAATGGGCATCGGGCCGGCCCGCCGATTCCGCGAGCAGAGCCGCGTAATCGCGCGGTTCGGGTTGCGCCCCGCCACCGAGGCTGAGCCCAAGCTCACCAAGGAAGGTGCGCAGATCATCGAGCTTTTCGCGCGCCGGCGGTTCGTGGATGCGGTACAGGCACGGCAGTCCGCGCTCCGCGAGGAACTCCGCCGCGGCGACGTTGGCGGCGATCATGCATTCTTCGATGAGGCGGTGCGCATCGTTGCGAACCGTGGGGACAATGCGCTCTATTTTTCGCGCGGCATCGAACACGATCTTGGTTTCCGTGGACTCGAAATCGATGGCACCGCGTGCGTCGCGCCGCCGGCGGAGCTGACGGTAGAGTGCGTAAAGCTCATCGAGATGGGACGCTAACCCGCGATAGCGATTTCGCAACGCGCGTTGACGCTCGACCACGATGCCATTGACCTCGTGATAGGTCAAACGCGCGGCGGAGCGCATGACCGCCTTGCGAAATCGATAGGAATGAACACTCCCGCGCGCCCCGACGCCGATTTCGCATACCAGGGTCAAGCGATCAACCTCCGGATTAAGGGAGCAGAGACCGTTCGACAGTGCCTCGGGCAACATCGGGATCACCCGGTCCGGGAAATAAACCGACGTGCCCCGAAGATGAGCCTCGACATCGAGCGCCGAGCCTGGTGCGACGTAGTACGCCACATCCGCGATCGCGACCAGCAGGCGCCAGCCGCGCGCGGTACGCTCGCAATAGACGGCATCATCGAAATCGCGCGCGTCCTCTCCATCGATCGTGACCAGAGGCAGCGATCGCAAGTCCACCCGGCCGGCCCGGTCCCGCGCACGCACCGTCTTGCCGAGGCCGGCCGTCTCGGCGACTACTGTCTCGGGCCAGGTATGTGGCAGATCGTAGGCGCGGATGGCGATGTCGATTTCCATCCCGGGCGCCATGTGATTGCCCAGGATTTCGCTCACCCGGCCGATCGGCTGACGCCGCCAGTCAGGTTGCCGCACGATATCGATCATGACGATCTGACCGTGCTGGGCGCCCGCCGCGGCATCGCCGGGGATCAAGATATCTTGATGGAAGCGTTTATTGTCGGGGGCGACGAAAGCCACGCCTCCCTCGCTGAAGAAGCGGCCGACCAAGCGCTGGTTGGCCCGTTCCAAAACCTCGACGAGCGCGCCCTCGGTACGGCCGCGGCGATCCTTGGCGACCACGCGCACCACGGCGCGATCGCCATGGAGCAAGCTGCGCATTTGCCGGCCGTTGAGGAACACGTCCTCACCGCCATCTTCGCGCACCAGGAAGCCGTAGCCATCGGGATGAGCCGTCACCCGCCCCGGCAACAGGTCCATCTTGGCCACCGGACCATAGGCTTCCCGGCGATTGCGGATCACTTGCCCTTCGCGTTCCATGGCCTTGAGCCGCCGCGCCAAGGCCTGCAATCCCTCCGGCGTGACGATCTCGAGATCGCGCGCGATACGCTTATGCGTCCTCGGCCCGCTGCAATCGCCGAGGTAATTTAAAATTAACTCGCGGCTCGGGATCGGGTTTTCATAGCGCTCGGCCTCCCGTTCCGCGTGCGGGTCTTCGACGCGCGGCTTTTTTTTTCTCATTGACTACCCATTGTGGCTTCGGTAGATTGCCGACTCCCTTGCCGAGGTGGCGAAATTGGCAGACGCGCAAGGTTCAGGTCCTTGTGGGGGCAACCCCGTGGAGGTTCAAGTCCTCTCCTCGGCACCATGGTTCTTTAGCTAATCAATCAAACAACTTTTTGAGCACGATGGTCTCCGAGCGCTCCGGCCCGGTCGAGATCATATCGATGGAGGTCCCGGTGATCGCGGCCAAGCGCTCTAAGTACACCTTGGCATTATCGGGCAGCTCGGAATAAGAGGTGATGCCTTCCGTCGATGCGTGCCAGCCGGGCAGATCCTCGTAGACGGGCTCGCAGTGCGCGAAGGCCTCCGCGTCGGCGGGTGGCATCGACCGCGGCACGCCTTCGTAGTTGTAACCCACGCACACCCGAATCGTGTCTATGCGGTCGAGAACGTCGAGCTTGGTAATGCATAGCCCGGAGATACTGTTGATCTGACACGATCGCCGCAGCGTTACGGCGTCAAACCAACCGCAACGGCGGCGGCGCCCGGTAGTGGCCCCGAACTCGTGGCCCCGGCGCGCGAGATACTCGCCCATCTCATCGGCGAGCTCGGTCGGAAACGGGCCGGACCCGACGCGCGTCGTATAGGCTTTGGTAATACCGAGCACGTAATCGAAGCAGCGCGGACCCACGCCCGTCCCCGTGGCCGCACCGCCGGCCGTGGTATTGGAAGAGGTCACATAGGGATAGGTGCCATGGTCGATGTCGAGGAGCGTACCCTGCGCCCCTTCGAATAATACGTTTTCATCACGGCGCTGATAATCGTTCAGCAGGCCCGTGACATCGGCCGTGAGCGGGATAAGCTCCTCGGCATAGCCGAGGTGCTCATCGAGGAGCGCCTGGAAATCGAGCGGCTTGCATTGATAGTAATGCTTGAGCACGAAATTATGAAAATCGAGAACTTCCCCGAGCTTGGCCGCAAACCGCTCGCGGTGGCGTAGGTCCCCCATGCGCACGGCGCGGCGCGCGACCTTGTCTTCATAGGCCGGTCCGATGCCCCGTCCCGTGGTTCCGAGCGCGGCATTGCCCCGGGCTTTTTCGCGCGCGATGTCGAGCCCGACGTGATAGGGAAGGATGAGGGGACAGGCTTCGCTGACTTTCAGACGCGCGCGCGCCGCGATACCCATCTGCTCGAGCCGCGCGATTTCTTCGAGCAGCGCTTGGGGCGAGACAACCACGCCGTTACCGATGAGACACTGGACATCGGGGCGCAATATGCCTGATGGGATCAAGTGCAGGATGGTTTTAGTCCCGCCGATGACGACGGTGTGCCCCGCGTTATGACCGCCCTGGAAGCGCGCGACGGCAGCGACGCGCTCGGTGAGGAGATCGACGATCTTGCCCTTGCCCTCATCGCCCCATTGCGTGCCGATGACCACGAGCCTTTTCCCCATGACGGGCGTCCTAAGGAAGCTCTGCAAAAGTTACTGCGCAGCCCATCTGCTTTGTCACGTGCTCGCTCGTCGCTCGCCTCGCGACTCGCTCCGCGGCTTCGCGCATCTGGGCTTGCTCGCGACACTTTTGCAGAGCTTCCCTAAGCTATTGCTACCCTTGTGGGACATCGGTCACCTGCCACTGACCGTCTATGCAGTCCAACGATTGGTTACACCCGAGCTCAGCGGCGCCCCCGGCCTGGCCGGGCAAGGCGTAGACCACGCGCCGGCCGCCTCGCCTTAGCTCCGCAACGGCCGCGGCCAAGCGGACATCTTCCGACCAGGGCGCGAACACCGCGTCTTGCGCCGCCCCGGCTGCGGCGCCCGATCCAATCAGCAGTTTCAGATCGGTGCTAAAGCCGGTCGCCGGCCGCGCCCTGCCGAAGACGAGGCCGATATCGTCGTACCTGCCACCCTTCGCGAGGGCCTGGCCCTGACCCGGGACATAGGCAGCGAACATCACGCCGGTATGGTAGTGGTAACCGCGCAGTTCCGCGAGGTCAAAATGCAGCTCGGCGGCGGGCGCGCGCTCCGCGAGGAGG
>JBOIDH010000056.1:0-9836 GCA_050740495.1 Gammaproteobacteria bacterium
CCACGGCGGTACAGCGTGCGCCACACTTTCACCGCACCCGCCGCGCTCAGGTAGGTCTCCGAACTGCGTAGCACCCGATGGTGCAGGTGCCCGTCAATCAGCAGCTGCGGCTGGTTCACATCCAGCCCCTCCAGCTCCTCGGCGGGGAGTTAACGGAATACCCATAGATTCTGCCGAAGAGCCAAAAGTTCTTTGTCCATAATCATACCTCCTGTTAAACTACCGCTTGCACCCGGTTGCGTGGAAAGAAAAGGGCCTTACGAATGCCCCGCCGGACCACGAGCCGAAGGCTGTAAGGTTGCCTCGGGCTCCATTCGGAAACGAGCGCCGATCGAACCCTGCGAACTCTGACACACGCACTGAATCCGTCGCTCCGAAGTATTCCTGACTATGCTCCTCCGGCGCCTTGCGGTCTTGGCTCCATCGATCCCTGTTCGCCCGCCATGCTTTCCAATGGCACCGCCGCCACTGGTCGTCGATGTGATTCCGGTTCATGATCATCTCCTCTCATTAAGACGTTACTTAGGCGGAGATATCCGCCGCGATAGAGTCTTTGAGTCAAGCCCCGCGCCAGCCCGGAGCTTTAGGTTAATAACATTTATAAACAATGACATGCGTACACGTTCATCAATGTGTAGTAATCACCTGCATTCGTAAAAATTGCGAGATCCCGTTGTAAAACTTGCTGGGTCGATGAGATGACGCCGTGGCGATCATGCGCTGGAGAGCCGGTAGCCGGACCTGTATAAATGCATTTAAGCTAGTCTCCAACAATCACGATTGCGCGAGGATTTTCCATGCGTTTCACCCTTACCAAGAGGCTCCTGCTCGGCGTCGCGATCGCCTTGGCTACCGGGTTGCTGGTGATCGCGTTGCTCTTTACCGCGCTCAACGCCGTTCGGAAGTCCCTGCACACGGTTACCGAGGTTGAATTCCCGGCGAGCGAGGCCGCGTTAGAGATGGAGATCGGCATGCTCGGCGCCGGTCTCGGTTTCATGGACTTTCTCGCAACAGGCGAGCAGCTATTCCGTGATAGGCTGGCACAGCACCGATTGGACTTCGAGCGGTTCCGGGCGCAGTATGCCCGCCTCGCGGCCAGCGCGCGAAGCCGGGCCTTGGCAAAGCGGATCGGCGCCCTTTACCACGAATCTGCCGCCCTCGCCGAGACGCTCATGCAGCAGCGGGGCACCGAGGAGAGCGGGCTCCTCAGCGGCGCCGCGTACCGGCGGATTCTCGACCTTAGAACCGAGATGGCTGAGCTCCTCGATGAGGCGATCCAATACCGCGCCGGGGTCGATCTTGTGAGGACTATCTGGGAGGCCGATGAATCTTATAACAACGTTATTCGAACGCTCACATTCGGGATCCCGTTGTTCATCCTGTCGGCCCTCGGTGCGGTGTGGCTGATGCGACGCCAGATCGCGGTCCCGGCGCGGCGCTTGCTCGCGGGGATGGAGGGCCTGGGGCAGGGGGATCTGAATCGCCGTATCGACTACCAGAGCACGGACGAGCTTGGGATGCTTGCGGGGGGGTTTAATGCGATGGCCGCGCAGCTTGGCGCGACGACTCTCCGCCGGGACGTCCTAGAGCAACGCGTCTTGGAACGCACGGCGGAACTAGCGAACGTCAATAAGACGCTGCAGGCAGAGATCGCCGAGCGGGAGCGGGGTGAGAAGCGGCTGGAAGCCCTCTCCGCCGATCTCGAATGCCGCAACCGCGAGCTGCAGGACTTCGCCTTCATCGCCTCGCACGATCTGCAGGAGCCGCTGCGTAAGATCCGGGCCTTCGGCGACCGGCTGCATACCCGCTACCGGGATGCGCTCGGCGTTGAAGGCAGCGACTACCTCGACCGCATGCAAAACGCCGCCCGCCGTATGCACAACCTGATCACGGATCTGCTCACCTTCTCAAGGGTAACAACCCAGGGGCGACCTTTCGCGCCGGTGGATCTCAACCGCATCGCCGAGGAGGTTGTGAGTGATCTCGAGGCGCGTCTCCTCGAGACCGGCGGGCGCGTCGAGATCGAGGCCCTACCCGCGATCCCGGCGGATCCCCTGCAACTGCGGCAGTTGCTACAGAATTTGATCGGCAATGCCCTCAAGTTCCATCGTCCGGAGGAACCGCCGGTGGTGCGCCTGCGCGGGGAGCTTGAGGATCCGGGGCCAGATGCGGACGCGGGCGCATCGGCATCGTGCCGGATCACGGTAGAAGACAACGGCATCGGATTTGAGACGAAGTTCATGGATCGCATTTTTACCCCTTTTCAACGCCTCCAGGGTCGGGAAGAATATGAAGGCACCGGCATGGGGCTCGCCATCTGCCGGAAGATCGTCGAGCGCCACGGCGGGACCATCACGGCCAGAAGCACTCCTGGTCAAGGTGCGACCTTTATAGTGACCCTGCCGATCCGGACTACCGAAGGAGGATGAGGACACTAAACAACCACCCGCTAAAGCTGGTGGGTTATAGCGCCGGGCGCAGAGGACTGAAAGTCCGTCAACTGACGCGCCCGGCTTCAAAAGCACCTCGCGGTAACGCGGCTTGAACCTTGGGGGCCGCAAGGTTTGTTAAGCTAAAGCTGACCGGCTGAAAGCCGGTGGTTTCAACCCTATGCATGGAATAATGAAAGCACAGCCGATCTCGCTTCTGATGGCCGATGACGACCCCGACGACCGGCTGCTGGCCAAGGACGCGCTGGCAGAGGCCCGGGTCGTCAACGACCTGCGCTTTGTCTCGGACGGCGAGGAGTTGCTCGATTACCTGCACGGCCGCGGCCGTTACAGCGCTCCGGACAGCGCTCCGCGCCCCGGACTGATCCTGCTCGATCTCAACATGCCCAAGAAGGACGGGCGGGAGGCGCTCCAAGAGATCAAGGCGAACCCCGAGCTTCGACAGATCCCGATCGTCGTGCTGACCACCTCCAAGGCCGAGGAAGACATCTATCGCAGCTACGACCTGGGCGCGAGCTCCTTCATCATCAAGCCGGTCACCTTTGAAGGGCTGGTCGAGGTGATGAAGACCCTGGGCCGGTACTGGATCGAGATCGTTGAGCTGCCCGCTTGACGGGAGACGGGAGCATGGAAAACATCCGCGTGCTGCTCGTCGATGACGACGAGGACGACTATCTGCTCACCCGCGATCTGCTCGCGGAGGCCAAGGCCGTGTGCTTCGCCCTGGACTGGGCGAACACCTCTGAGGCGGCGCTCGAACGCATCGCTGGCACCTCCTATGACGCTTGTCTTCTCGATTACCGCCTTGGTGTCTACGATGGATTACAGTTTCTGCAAACGGCGCGAGGCCAAGGCTTTGACAGCCCGGTGATCCTGCTGACCGGCCATGGGAACCTGGAGATCGATCTGGCGGCCATGCGCGCCGGGGTCGTGGAATACCTGCTCAAGGACGAGATCGATTCGGCGCGGCTTGAGCGCAGCCTCCGCTACGCCGTCCAGCAACACCGGATGCAAGCGCTGCAGAAGGCGTTGCAGGGGGAGCAGGCTGCACGGGCACAGGCCGAGGCGGCTACCCGCGCGAAGGATGAGTTCCTGGCGCTGGTTGTGCACGAGTTACGTGGCCCGTTGAACGCTATCTCGGGCTGGGTACAGGTCCTGCGCCAGTCCCATGCCGGCTGGGAGGATAAGGCGAACGTGCTGGCGGCCCTCGAGCGTAGCGTCAAGAGCCAGGCCCACCTGATCAATGACCTGCTCGACACCGATCGAATGATCCATGGGACACTGAGTGTCGACGCGCGCCCGCTGGCGATCGGGTCCGTGGTTGACGCCGCCGTGGCCGACCTGCGCCCGGCGGCCGAGGCCAAAGCGATTGAGGTCGAGGCGCCACGCGATCCGGCCGTGGGTAGGGTATCGGGCGATCCCGATCGCTTGAGGCAGATCGTAGAGAACCTGCTCGGTAACGCCATCAAGTTCACCTCCGCGAACGGCCGGGTGGAAGTGCGGCTCGCGCGTGCTGGGGCGTCGGTCGAGCTAAGCGTCAGTGACACGGGTCGGGGCATCAGCGCGGAACTTCTGCCCCATGTCTTTGAGCGCTATCGCCAGGACGGAGGTATGGCGTCAACGCGGGCGGGCGGCCTCGGGCTCGGGCTTGCGCTGGTGCGCCACCTGGTGGAGCTGCATGGAGGTACGGTGCGGGCTGAGAGTTCCGGCCAAGGACACGGCGCCACCATCACGGTGACCCTGCCGCTCGCTCGCGAGGACCAAGGGGATGAGGGCTAATTACGATTGGCATTCAAAGCGCCCGCTTTGTTGGCAGCATCGCTCGTTCCTTGTCAGCGCGCAATGATCATAGACTGCAACTCGGCTTAAGAACGACCTCCGCCGTACGGTGAAAACACAAGGCTTGGCGGGCGCGCTATAAGTCGGCTTATAGCGCGCCCGCCCCCTCTCATGGCGAGAGATCTTGCGGTGTCATCGGCGAGGAGCCTCCTCGCCCGGGACAGCCGGTGTTTGCGTGGTAGCTTCGTCCTGAGGCTCAACTTGGGTGCGAGGTTCTGTGTTCCGCGCGCCCGTCCACTCCTCGCATCCTGCCATTAAAAGCGCGCTCAGCCCGAGCAGGGTTATCATCTTCCGGTTCATAGCATGTCTCCTTATCAAATAGTCATGAAGCAACGATGGATTCGAAACTCCGGGGTCTCCGCCCGCGAGTCCCAGGGGAGGCAAACAGGGCGACTCGCGGGCGGGTCCAGCGAGGCTCGAGGCAGGCGATCCTGCCCGAGCCACGGGAGCTATTGAATGGTTTCCTGGGCTCCGCTTGTGGGACCTAGCGGCATTTTCCCCGAGATTACGTCCGCGTATTCATCCTTGCTGATTTCGGAGTTCGCGTCCCGGTCCACTTTTTTGAACGCCGCTGTCAGACCCGGCACGTTCACCGCTTCCTCTACGGTGATGCCGCCGCTTTTGTCTGCGTCTACCGCCATGAATTCAGGCGCCGGAGAAGCTGCTTCTCCCGCCGGGATAGCTCCCTCCACGGGCACGTCCTCAGCCGCCCAGGCAGCGCCGGAAAGCAAACCAATAAGTACTAAGCTTAAATAGTTCATCTGAACCTCCTGATTTAGGGATGATAATGAAACCCAGGACCCCAAGTACCAGGGCCAGGGTAGTCCAGATCACACAACGACCATGCCATACGCAGGGCGAATCCATAAACGATAGATAGATCAATAAGGTAAAAGCGATGCGCCGCACGAGAAGGAGCCTCGGCGCGCGTAGAACAGCGGTAAGATTTACATTGCCAAGGAAATATTTACACACTGTTTCGCTCACGGCGCGTGCCTGCTGCCCCGGCTATGACCATCGCAACACCCTAAGCCATGCATCATGGGAGGACCCATTAAGCGGTCCCTCGATCAGAGCCAACGACCGCGCAGCGGGATTTGAACGTACCGGCGCGGTGATCAAGCTCATCGCGCAGTCCATAGAGGGCTATTACGAACGATTCGATCAGGCGGCGGGCATGCATGGGGCTCCGAGGGGGTAACCAGGGCACTATCCTTGAACGCATCACCTGAGTGCACCACTGATCGAGGAACGTTCCCGCCCACATGGGCGGTTTATAGTCCCTCCTCGGCGCCCTAAATCTATTAAGGGACGTTCATAGGTAGGATTTTAACTCATTGATTTATTGTATGGACTATTTCTATTGCTGTCGATCAGATCTCATTGATGTAAATACCGACGTCATCACTGGGGAACGATCGAATGAAGAACATCAATGTGCGTGTCATGAGTAATCAGTTCAAGCGTTCGTTTTCGGAAACCCAGCTGAACGCGCTTGGCCGACTCACTCGGTTCTGCTATCGCGAGCGCAGCGTGACGCCCCACCGCCTTGCCTTGAGCATGGTCGAGGCATTTTCCTCAGCGACGGCTATCGGCTTCGGTGGCAGATCGAATTGCTGTTCAAGGAGTGGAAGTCCTACACCAATCTGAAAGCGTTCGATACCCAGCAACCCCCACATCGCCGAAGGACTCATCTGGGCGTCGCTGTGTGCGGCCGCGCTGAGCCGGTATTGTGCGCACATGACTCAGCGCCTTGCACACCGACCGATCTCCACCCGCCGCGTCGCGATGTGCATCCATCATGTTCTGACCGAGATCTTGCACGCGTTGTTACGTGCACCTCGCAAGCTGACGGCGGCGATCGTTGTAATAATGGCAGGGGAACTCGCAATTCTTACCGGCGGTTGCTGGTAGACGCTTTGTTCAATATCGCTGATATAGGGCTAACCGCGGCGAGCGAGATCGAAGCGTTGCAGCGAGAGACCGATGCGGGTGAGCGGCAAACCGGCAAGCGCGTCGAGCCGGGCGAGGCTGAGCGCCAGATGAGCCCCGCGCTTATTACTAAATAAGTCGAGACCTGACCCCATGCCTTTGTACGACACCTATTTGGGATGCTTCGTGGCATCAATGCTGGCGTAAACCAGCAAGGCAATGAATGCTAAAAAAATGATTGAGACGATAATATCCATTCTATAATCTCCGCAGACGCTCAATTTCACTCGCGATCGTTTTATGCAGAACCAGAATCCCTACGGCGATCATTATGATTGCAGCGATGTCAGAAACTACGAGCAGGAGCTTGGCATTCTCATAGTTCAAAACCAACCAGCCTATCAAACTGATGTCGGTCACCACGAGAATACCGAGCCACAGTTTTAAATAGGCAATCTTCTCCTTCAGCATATCCAGTTCTGACATACATACCGAATCCGCTTAGGCGATCGATGCTCTGCTCTATAAGGCCCATAGAGCTTCGTAAAGTGTTTTATACCTAGCGCCGCTGCGCGCCCCAGTTAGAGGCAGAAATGGGTCACCGGTTGGGGTCCGTATAGAAAACGGTGGTTCTCCCGGTGCAGTGGCCCTGCCAAAGCCATAAGGTCGCTTGTAGCTCTTGCTACCCATTGGGGAATGGGAATAAGAATTTTAAAAGGCCTTTTTCTTCAAAAGGGAAGATACGACTGAACCGATTAGCTGTCAAACATGCGGGTCCTCGGTCCAGCGAGCGTAGCGTGCGCTGTGCGCACGAATTAACGGGTACAAGCACCGCATGGCCACAATTCGTCGTGCTGTCACCCCTGGGGCTACTTACTTTTCACCGTCAATACCTATCGACGTCAGGCGCTATTGACCGATCCACCCGTGTATTCTGCGCTACGCGAGGCGCTACGGGCGGTAAAACGCGCCCATCCCTTTACCATCGACGCCTTTGTCTTGCTGACTGATCATCTGCACTGCCTCTGGACGTTACCCGAAGGCGATGCGGACTATGCATTGCGCTGGAACCCGGTGAAACGGAGGGTAAGCCAGCAGCTCAGGCACTTGATTACGACCGGTCTGACATCATCACGCCGCACGCGACGGGAATTGGGATTATGGCCATGCCGCTTCTGGGAGCACGAGATGCGCGACGACCTTGACTTTGCTAAACACGCTGAGTATGTCCATTGGAACCCGGTTAAACACGGTTACGTTATCCGGGTGGCCGACTGGCCGTATTCGAGCTTTCATCGTTATGTGACGCGGGGCCTCTACCCTTTAACCTGGGCTAGCCATGCGCAAGACGATGCGGGGCGGTAGGGTGAGGCGCTCTAATCGTGCGCATAGCGCACGCTACACTTGCTACCTCGATCTCATCGTCTGGAGCCGCTTAGTGGACAGCCAACGAAAAGAGTTTATGGGATCACGTCTCCTCGGCGTCACCGGAGAGGTGCAACGCGAGGGGGAGGTGGTGCACGTGCTCGCCCGGCGGCTCAAGGACCATACCCCTCCGCTGGACGTGGAACGCACCCGACGCTCGCTTCGCATAAGCTCAGCCCCACCTCCACTACTACCATAAATATATCGACGGGATAACGTTTGAGCTGGCTATCGGCGGTCACCAGGTGCGCTTGTTCCGCTCTTGCTTGGGCAATGAGCAATCGATCAAAGGGGTCATTATGTACTTGCGGTAAGGTGTCGAGGGCGTAGACATGGCGCAACTCCACTGGGAGGATTTGAAGACCATTATCGGTTTGCTGGACTTCAACCATGTCCTTAAGGGGCACATGGAGAGTGAGGCGACCGAGCTGCGCTTTGATCTCGATCTCCCAGGCACTCACGACACTGAAATAGAGTTCGTTGTCTGGATCTTCGCAGGCGGCTAAGGCAGTAGGAGTGAGTTTCTCTGGAGCGATATTAAGCCAGATAAAGGTATGCGTATCCAGCAACAGCTTCATGGATAGCTGCCCAGCCAAAAGTCCTCTGGCAAGGGGGCATCAAAGTCTTCACCCATATGGATTTTCCCCCGGTGTTGGCCAAAGGCGCGTTTAATGGCCTTTTGGGGGATAGGGACCAGCTTGACTTTGGCCTGGTCATCTCTGGCGATGACGATTTCATCTCCCTGTTGGGCTAAGCCAATGAGCTCGGCCAGACGCTTCTCGGCTTCTTGGACAGAAACGGTTCGGGTGGACACAGTCGGTCTCCTCACGCAGTTCGGTGGTTGCTGATTTTAGCCCAAATGGGACGGGTGGAGCGTATCGAAATCCTTCTTCATTGACATTCCCCATGGTAGGGTGCGCCGTGCGCACCATCCAAGAGGAATGTCCGTTGTTCATCGCACCCCGGTTGAATGGTGCGTGAAACGCACGCACGCAACGCTTATCACAGCAAAAGAATCGTGGTCTGTCCTATCTCGACCCCTGTTACTTGGCGATGGGCGAGGCGGAGCAGCAAAGGCAGAGTCGCTACGCGGCGTTTGTGTCGCGAGGTGTCCGACCCTCAGAGTTGACGCTCATTCGAGAGGCCTTGCAACACGGGCAGCTCACCGGAAGCGAACGTTTTGTTGATGAGTTCGACCGCAAGCTCGGCGTGCGCGTGGAGAGGCGAGGCCAAGGGCGTCCAGCAAAAAGCGAAAAATAAATCTTTCCCCTTTCCCATCGCGGACATGCGTTTTTTGACGTATGCTTGATCGTAGCCCTGGGGCGGCAACCGGTTGAGCAGGTTCCCGCGGCGGCTCGCCACCCGGACGCCAAGAACATCCTCCGTTTCCAATTCGCTTATGGGACAGCTCAACGAGATCGCCAAAAATCTAGCACAGTTATTAGACTGTGTGTTACGACAGTCCTCCGTGGCGATAGCGTCCCCGGACTCGGCAAGCCGGGATGCTAGCGCGCAGGCGCAATTGCTTTATGAGCGTTGGATGAGCAAGCCGGAGTGGGCGCTGCGGGCGGAAGGCATTCCACTCCTTATTGGCATCGCGCCCGATGCGTGGGAAACACTGCGGGCTTCCGGCACATGCGGTACACGGGAGAAAACGCTGTGGGCGTCCGTGAGAGATGCGATCATTACCGCAGGCAAACCGCGAGTAATCAATCCTGAGTCCCCAGAACAGGATTGGCGTTGCGCGCCGATCGATCTCTATCAGTGGGCGCGCGCCTCGGGCGTCCCGATCCCGGAACCTTTCGAGGCGCTCATGCAGTTCATCCAGCGCGTGGTTCCGGGATCCTCGGCCTCGTCGCCAGACGCTCTCTGCCGGGAAGCTAATCCGTCTGCGAGTAACGAGGCACCCAGCACGCGGGAAAAAGTGCTCGGCGCGGCGCTTAATGTGCTCGCAAAATGTCCGGATCGGTGTTACGACCAACATGGGCTGGTGAGTGGCGAGAAAATCACTCGGTTGATCGCGGCGCAATCCATGCGCTGGTTCGATACCGCAGAGCCCCCGATGCGTACCGGCGAGATGGCGGAGCTGATCGATAAATGGTTGGAGTAGACCCGCGCGAGCGATTCCAACCCCCATGAACCCAGGCGATACGATAGGGACGCTCGCGATCACCGATGCGGTCGCGCGCG
>JBOIDH010000057.1:0-9653 GCA_050740495.1 Gammaproteobacteria bacterium
CATCACCGCGATGATATCGTGGAAACGTTTTTCCTGAATATGTTCTTCGGCGGCAAGCTGAAGGCCATGCCGCCCAAGTTATTGAGCGATGACGGGAAGCACGTGGTGATCCGGCCGCTGGCCTATTGCAGCGAGACCGATATCGCTGCATACGCGGAGGCGAAACAGTTTCCGATCATTCCTTGTAATCTCTGCGGATCGCAAGAACACCTGCAACGCGTCGCCATCAAGAACATGTTGCAGCAGTGGGACAGGCAAACACCCGGACGCTTGGATACCATTTACCGGAGCCTGCAACACGTGGTTCCCTCGCACCTCGCCGACCCCGCGCTCTTTGACTTCGCGCGCTTAGGATACGCTAGAGGCGAGGGACTCCCTACCCAAAAATGGCTGCTTGCGGAGGAGTAAACCAACCATGCCTGCATTGATCTGCGGTTCCATCGCCTATGACAACATCATGGTGTTTCCGGATCGCTTTAAAAACCACATTCTGCCCGAGAAGATCCACATCCTGAACGTCTCATTCATGGTGCCCGTGATGCGCCGTGAGTTCGGGGGCTGCGCGGGAAACATCGCTTACAATCTCAAGCTCCTCGGCGAAGATCCGGTGCCGGTGGCCGCGGCGGGCCGTGACTTCGAGCCCTATGCCGAGTGGATGGACCGCTGCGGGATTAGGCGCGATCATATTCGCGTCCTGAGCGATACACTCACGGCGCAGGCCTTCATCACGACGGATCTGGACGATAATCAAATCACGGCCTTCCATCCGGGCGCGATGAGCCTCTCGCACGTGAACCCGGTACCGGCGGTGGAGGGGCGCTTGGTCGGCATCATCTCGCCCGACGGACGCGACGGTATGATCCAGCATGCCGGCCAATTCGTGCAAATGGGCGTTCCGTTCGTCTTCGATCCCGGCCAGGGGATGCCGATGTTCGGCGCCGAGGATCTGCGGGCCTTCATCGAAAAAGCCGCGTGGGTGACCGTGAACGATTACGAATGGCATCTGATGCAGGAACGCACCGGCCTAGCTCCGGAGGAAGTCGCGGCCCGCGTCGAGGCGCTCGTCATCACGCGTGGGGCGCAAGGTTCCCGGATCTTTACGGCTTCGGGCTGTTATGAGATCCCGCCGGCGAAGCCGCGCGCGGTTGCGGACCCGACCGGCTGCGGAGACGCCTATCGCGCGGGTCTCCTATTCGGGATCCTCAACGACCTCGATTGGGAGACGACCGGCCGCATCGCATCGCTCATGGGTGCGATCAAGATCGAATGCGCCGGTACACAGAATCACCGTGTCACACGGCTGGAGTTCGAAGCGCGTTATCGGGAGAGCTTCGGAACGGACTTCTAAAGTAAAAAAAACCGTTCCTCAACCCTGGCGCGTATATTCAGCAGGCATTCAGCATGCGCGGGCTAGATTGTCCGCGAGCATCGGTGATGCTCCCGAAATGAGGAGGTGTATCATGCTAACGTCTCGTATCTCTGCCCACGTCGCGGCCCTAGTGTTGGTTATCGGTTTATGCGTTCCCGCGGCCAGTCAAGCGTGGAACTTTGGTTACCGGTCGTCCCAGGGATCCCATGCCTATGGCAGTTACGGCTACCGGCACCAGTCCCCGCGCTATTCTAATGGCCAGCCGCACTACCGTCATCAGTACCGGCAGCCGGGGTATGGGTACCAGCGCCCGATTTGGCCGCATCGGCCGTACTATCGGCAACCTTACTACTACCCCTATTATCGCTGGTGCCCGTAGTGAACCGGCGCGTTGATCCCGTCACGAACGGCGGGCGGGCGTAGCGGACCTCCCCCTCGGTCTTGCGCCGAGGGGCTTGTGCCGGGCAAGGCCGCCGGTCAAAATAACGCCGACAGCTTGTGAATAAATCTGCTGCGACGATTTCTTCACAAGCTCTGAGGCACATACTCGAATAACAACGCAGCGTGACGAGGAGGGCGTATGATCATGTCAGTTCTCCGGTGGGGCATCTTTCTTTGTTTCTTTACATCCGCGGCGGCGCAACCGCTGATTCAACAGCGCTCCGATATCGCCGGAAACTGGGTGATAGAAGGCACCGCTCTCAACCTGACGGGTAACCGTTCTCCGGAAACTTCCAAGTGGACGTTCGGCGAGGACGGCGTCCTATCGATGACGAGCATCTATGCGTTCTCCGAAACCCTGACCGGCGGTGGCCGCGAGTTGACTATCCCGGATACCTACGACGTTACCGACGGTAAGATTGTGACCGGCCGCAGCGGGACCTTCGCGGTAATCGAAAAGACACCCGACGCGATGACTCTGAAGAGTTTGTCCTCGTCGCTGCACTATTTTTTGAAGAAAAAATAAGGCGCCTGGCGGTGCGCCGGTCAGCCGGAGGTGATCGCCTCGCTTCCGCAAAGGACCCGATCGAAGTCCTCGAAACGCTTGATGGCGGGATGGCATTGCTGCCCTTCGCAGAGGTAGGCCACCGCGCCGCCGTGAGCTTCCCGCTGGGCGAGGAGGCCGGGAAGCTCGGTCGCGGCCGGTGGAATCACGAGCGCCAGCCGTTGCGGTGCGTAGCGCTCTGCGCAGCGCCGATGCCAATCCTGCGCGGGCTTATCGCCTCGGATCACCACGGAGATCGGCGGCGCGAGATACTCCTCCAATGCGAGGAGTAAGGCATTGTGAGCGGTAGGATAGCGTTCGATGGCGCCCCAGGCGCTGCGCAGGCCGCGGTCGCGCGCGTCGAGATAGCGGCTCTCGCCCAGCAGGTGTCCGAGCCGCCCAAGCGCGTAGGCGGCAATACCCGCCCCGGACGGAAGCGCGTCATCGGCAAGCGATTTGGACCGCAATAGCAAGGCCTCGTGATCGTGCGAGGTGAAGAAGAAGCCGCCTTCCACGGGATCTTCAAAACGCGCGAGCAGGGCTTCCGCGAGCTCGATCGCAAAGCGCAGGTTGCCGTCATGCCAGCGGGCTTCGAGTAACGCTAACAGTCCCTCGATGACGAAGGCATGATCATCGAGATAGGCGTTGAGCCGTGCCCTGCCATCCTTATACGTCGCGCGGAGCCGTCCGTCCTGCCACATCCGCGCGCGGATAAAATCAACCGCTCGCTGGGCCGCATCTAGAAAATCGGGCTGCCCCAAAACCCTGCCGGCAACCGCGAGTCCCTTGATCATGAGACCGTTCCACGCCGTCAGCACTTTCTCATCCCGGCCCGGCCGGATGCGCCGTGCGCGGGCGGCGAGGAGTTTTTTCCGGCTATCCGCATAAAGCCGCTCGAGATCCGCGAGCGGCTTACCCCATTCCTTGGCGAGCGTCTCCAGCGGCACGGACACG
Source organism: Gammaproteobacteria bacterium (assembly GCA_050740495.1). Classification (GTDB taxonomy): domain Bacteria; phylum Pseudomonadota; class Gammaproteobacteria; order JACCXJ01; family JACCXJ01; genus USCg-Taylor. The sequence continues at coordinate 3,309 of JBOIDH010000057.1, forward strand.
CACAGGTGCCATTGGCCCTCGAAATTCGGGGCCTGATCCAGGCCGAGACAGCGTGCTAGGACAGAGTACTCCTCGGCGCTGAGCAGCGAGTGAATTTCTTTCGCATCCCAAACGTAAAACCGGCCTTCGTGACCTTCGGAGTCGGCATCGAGACTGGAATAGAAGCCACCCTCGGGGGATTGCATCTCGCGCAGCGACCATTCCGCGGTCTCGAGGGCGGTCTTCTTGAACAAGGGATCCCGGCTCAACTGCCAGGCCCAGCTATACACCGCGAGCAAGGGGCCGTTGTCGTAGAGCATCTTCTCGAAATGCGGGATCGTCCAGCGCTCATCGACCGAGTAGCGGCAGAAGCCGCCGCCCAGGTGATCGTAGATGCCTCCGCGGGCCATCCGCCGCAGCGTGAAGAGCGCCATTTCCAAGCCTTCGGCGTCGGGCGTCCCGGCCATCGCGCCCGCCGCATAGCGGTGCAGCAGGAACTCGATATGGACCGGATGCGGGAACTTCGGCGCCGCGCCAAACCCGCCGAAATGGGAATCGAAGGCTTGCCCGAGCTGGCGCCGCGCCTCGATGAGCGGTGCTTCGTTGATGGCGCCAGGCGCTTGTTGCTGTGTTGCGAGGTTACGCAAGCCCTCGATCAAGGCCTCGTTCTGGCTGCGGATTTCCTGGTGTTGCTCCCGGTAGGCGCCGGCGATCCGGCGCAGAATATCCGCAAAGCACGGCATTCCGTAGCGGGGCTCGGGCGGAAAATAGGTGCCCGCGAAGAACGGGGCCTGGTTCTCGGGGGCGAGGAACAGCGTAAGAGGCCAGCCGCCGCCGCGTCCGGTCAGAAGCTGGTGCGCAAGCTGGTAGATTTTGTCGAGATCAGGGCGCTCCTCGCGGTCGACCTTGATGTTGATGAAGTGCTTGTTCATCAGCGCCGCGGTCGCCTCGTTTTCGAAAGACTCGTGCGCCATCACATGGCACCAGTGGCAGGCCGAATAGCCGATCGAAAGCAAGATCGGTTTGCCCTCGGCGCGCGCGCGGGCGAGCGCTGCGTCGCCCCACGGATACCAATCCACCGGGTTGCCGGCGTGCTGCAAGAGATACGGGCTGGTTTCTTGTGCGAGTGAATTCATGCCGGATGGTCGCGAGTGGGTAGTCTTCCGAAAGAGTGTAACGCAATCGCGCGCGGGGTTCGCGCACTCCATGCTAGTATTACCGCCGTGATCTCTTTCCCCTACATCGATCCGGTCGCATTCAGAATCGGTCCTCTTGCCGTACGCTGGTACGGGATCGCCTATCTCGCCGCCTTTGGAGTGGCCTGGGGCCTGATGCGCTACCGGGCGCGACGGCGGGCGCTCGACTGGTCGGAGCCGCAGATCAGTGATCTCATATTCTACGCCGCACTGGGCGCGGTGCTCGGCGGCCGGTTAGGACACGTGGTGTTTTATAACCTCTCGATGTATCTCAGCGATCCGATCGCTATCTTCAAGATTTGGGAAGGCGGGATGTCGTTTCACGGCGGGCTCATCGGTGTGCTAATCGCGATGGCGGTCTTTGGGAAGACACTCGGTAAGGGTTTCTTTGATGTCATCGATTTTCTCGCGCCGGCGGTTCCACCTGGTCTTTGCTTCGGGAGGATCGCGAACTTTATCAACGGTGAGCTGTGGGGGCGGCCGGCCGATCTGCCGTGGGCCGTGATCTTCCCCGATCCGGCGGCAGGCGGGATCCCACGGCATCCCTCGCAGCTTTACGAGGCCTTCTTGGAGGGCGTGCTCTTGTTTTGCGTGCTTTGGATCTTCTCCTCGAAAGCCCGGCCTCGCGGGGCTGTCTCGGGAGTGTTTCTCTTGGGTTACGGCTTAGTGCGGTTCGTGGTGGAGTTTGCGAAAGTGCCCGAGCAACCCTTAGGTTACCTCGCCTTCGGTTGGTTAACGATGGGACAGGCGCTGACGGTGCCGATGCTGATGGTCGGGATGTGGTGGATCAGGAATGCCTATCGCCGGCCGCGGGAGCCGCTAGCACCCGTGCGTACCGGCCGCCGGTCCTAAAGGACAGCGCGCTTCGCGAGCCCATGCGGCAGTATTTAGCTCTCCTCGAGCACGTGCTTGAGCATGGAGTGCGTAAGAGCGACCGCACCGGTGTGGGCACGCTCAGTGTTTTCGGCTATCAGATGCGCTTTGATCTGCAAGCAGGCTTCCCGGCGGTCACGACCAAGAAGCTGCATCTGAAATCCGTGATCCATGAGCTGCTGTGGTTTATTCGCGGGGAAACCAACGTCCGCTCGTTGCAAGAGGTTGGGGTGAGGATCTGGGACGAGTGGGCGGATGCGAGTGGTGAGCTCGGACCCATCTATGGCGCACAGTGGCGCGCCTGGCGCACGGCCGATGGCGGGAGGATCGACCAACTCAACGACGTCGTGCATGCGATTAAAACCAATCCGGATTCACGGCGTCTGATCGTCAGCGCTTGGAACGCCGGTGAAATCGGCAAGATGGCGCTGGCCCCGTGCCATCTCTTGTTTCAGTTCTACGTGGCCGAGGGCCGCTTGTCTTGCCAGCTCTATCAGCGCAGCGCGGACATTTTCCTGGGCCTGCCGTTCAATATCGCTTCCTACGCCTTGCTAACCGCGATGGTGGCGCAGATGACAGCCTTGGCGCCGGGTGAGCTCGTGCACACGCTCGGAGACGCGCATCTATACCTCAACCACCTGGACCAGGCCAAGGAACAGTTGTCGCGTCGCCCTTACCCGGCACCTCGCTTACGGCTCAGTCCGCACCGGGAATCGCTCTGCGAGTTCTCATTCGATGATATCGAGATCGCCGGCTACCGCCATCATTCCGCGATCCTAGCCCCGATCGCCGTCTAAGGGTGGCAAAGTCTTCGCTGTCGATCATCGTGGCGATGACCAACCGGGGCGTGATCGGCGCGCACGGCGCCTTACCGTGGCGTCTCCCCGCCGATTTAAGGCGCTTTAGGGCGCTCACAATGGGAAAGCCGGTGCTCATGGGGCGCAAGACCCAGGAGTCCATCGGGCGTGCGCTCCCGGGCCGGGCTAACATCGTGATGAGCCGCAACCCGGCCCTGAGCATCGCGGGTTGCATCGTGGTCCCGAGCATGGAAGCGGCCCTCGCCTGGGCACGAGGTTGTGAGGAGATCATGGTCATCGGCGGGAGCAGGGTCTACGCCGCCGCGCTTCCGCTCGCCGAGCGAATGTATTTAACCGAGATCCATGCCGAGGTCGACGGGGATACGTACTTTCCCCGTTACGATCGCCGAGACTGGATCGAGCAGTCCCGGCAGGACTTTCCGGCCGACGAAATCCATCGCGTTGCGCATAGCTTTACCGTCCTCAAACGGCGCTAAGCGAGCCCGGAGGTACGGTACAGCGTTACGCCTTGACGCTGAAAAAGCGCCGATCCTCGATCCGCATCGCCGTAAGCTCACCGCCCCAACAGCAACCGGTGTCGAGAGGATAAACGCGGTAGCGCTCCATTTCAACGCCGGTGAGTCTGAGCGTAGACCAGTGGCCGAAAACGATCGACGTGCCGCGACTGCGCCGCCGCGGGGCCTCGAACCAAGGCCCGTAACCGGCCGCTTGTGTGCCGGGGGGGCCCTTTTCATCCAAAGCGATCCGGCCCGCTGCATCGCAAAAACGTAAGCGGGTCAGGCAATTGGTAATGAATCGCATTCTGTCCCAGCTTTCCAGATCAGGTGACCACCGCTCCGGCGTATTGCCGTACATGTGCCGGAGAAAGTAGGCATAGTCATCACCGCGCAGCACCGCTTCAACCTCGGCGGCGCAGCGGCGCGCCAGTGCGATGCCCCATTGGGGCGGCAGTCCCGCGTGAATGAGCGCCAGCCGGTGCGCCGGATCGTGGTGTAACAGTGGCCGCCCGCGCAGCCAGTCAATGAGTTCGTCTCGGTCGGAGGCGTTGAGCACCGCTTGTAACGTATCGGATTGCTGGGGCGCGCGGATTCCGTGCGCTACCGCTAAGAGATGGAGATCGTGATTCCCCAACACGGTAACGGCCTGCCGGCCGAGTGCTTTGACGAATTGCAGTACCGAGAGCGAATCGGGACCGCGGTTGACGAGATCGCCGGTGAACCATAGGTGATCACGATCCGAATCGAACCGAACCTTTTCGAGCAGGGCGAGGAGCGCCGCATAGCAGCCTTGAATGTCACCAATGGCGTAAACGGCCATGCGGGGAAAGGCGCATAGGCGCCTGCACGCCCCTTAGAGTTTGTGAAAAAACCTACTGCGCTTGGGATCTCGCGTTCCGGCGGTGCTCGGAATCCTCATGTATTTCAACATACACTCCGGTTCCTGCGCTCCGGCGGAACGCGATCTCCCTTCCCTCGCGACGGTTTTTTCACGAACTCTTAGTGCAGAAGATTCGGGATCGATAATCCGAAAGCTACGATCGGCGCGTCGAATGCGACGCCGTCATCGGCAATCATTTGGTAACTGCCGTGCATGCTACCGACCGGGGTCTCGATCATCGCGGCGCTTGTATAACGAAAGGCTTCGCCTGGCCGCAGATAGGGCTGTTCGCCCACTACCCCGTCGCCCCGAACCTCCCGGATCTTGCCGTTGGAATCGGTAATGATCCAATGCCGAGTCAAGAGCTTCGCTGGTATGGTGCCGATGTTCTCGATGGTGATGGTGTATGCGAACACGTATTGCTCATTCTCGGGCGAGGATTGCTCTTCCACATAGGTGGAATGCACGCGCACCTTGATGTTGTGGGGAGGGTTGGTCATAGGGCGCATTTGACCGGATTACCGCCGCGAGCGCAAGGTGGGAACGGCGGCCCCCGGGGCCTGTTGATCGCGGTTTCCTTCCCGGCCGCGGGTTCAATCCGGCTTGGTACTGGCCGCTACATACGCGCGGAGGGGGAACCTTATCACCTTTCATTTATGGAGATTTTGCATGAAGACCAGGATGGGTACGAACAAACAGTGCAGTGCGTTATTTTCAGGAACTTTTAGGAGCCATTCCATGGAAAAAATATTCATTGCGGTCCGTTTTGCGGTGCTCTTTCTCGTAAGCGTGGTGCTGCTCCCAGGCGCCGCCCTCGCCGGTCCGCCGGACTGGGCGCCCGCGCATGGTTACCGCAGTAAGCACGAGGGGAAGCATCATGATAAACACCATCACAAGAAGGAAAAGCACCACCGCGATGGCGGCTATGAACATTCCGGGTACAGCGAGGACGACGACTCCTCCGAGGACTACCGGCATGACGACCGCTATTCGCCGCATTATGATGAGGACGACGGCATCTATGCTAGGCCTGTGCCCGATCGTAGGGTCTGGAGGAACGAGCGGCCCGTATTCGTAAAGGGCGAGTGCACGCCGAGGCTTTCCGGACGCGAAAACGGTGCGGCGCTCGGTGGGGCCTTGGCATCGCAGATGGGTACGGGCAACGCGGCGATGGTCGCCACCGGTACCCTGCTGGGCGCCATGCTCGGGAGCCAAGTCGACGGGGCGGCGGCCGTCGCCAACGAAGACTGCATGCAGCAATTTCTTGAACGCGCGGGCGAACAGGAAAAGGTCGCGTGGAGCAGTCCCTCGGCCCGCTACGAGATTACGCCGGTGCGTAATTACCGCCAGGACGGCCGCGCCTGCCGGGAGTTCACTACGACTGTGGTGCAGGGGGGCAAGTTCCGCGAGGTGTATCGTGCCGCCTGCCGCAATACCGATGGCAAATGGCGCTTAGTCAACTGAGAGCTTGCGTTGGTGGCGAAGCGGGCGGCCACCGCTTCGCGATCTAGGTGCGCCAGGGCTGCACGGCCACGCCTTGACACCCCCACAGATTCAGCACTACGCTTCTCGTCCACGAAAAGCGGCGTATAAAACTCCTGTACCCTGGCGGTTGCGCGGAAGAGGTCATAATGAATAATAAGTTACCCATGGCATCCCTAGCGATCTTCTCATGCTTTGCGGGTGCCGTGCTGGCGGGTGATGGCTTCCGGTGCGGCACGCGTCTGGTCAGAACGGGCGACACCAAGCTTGACGTGATGGAGAAATGTGGTCCACCTGTGTTTAAGGAAACCGTGTCTGGCGCCAACGAGGCCCTGGTCGAGCAATGGCACTACCGTCCGGATACCGGGAGCTTTCCGCGGATCCTGACCTTTACCGGCTCGCGCTTGGTCGATATCGAGGCGATTGCCAAACCCTAAGGGATGACCCGCTCGCTTCCCCCGCGGGGCGCTCATGCCAGGCGTGGTTGTCCGCGCCACGGGATCAGGAATCCACCCTCACCGTGAACTGCACGCTGCTCGAGGCCCCGGGTAGCAGGCTGCCGGTGAAGCCCCAGATGATCGGGCCGGTGCCGCCCAGGGGCGGTGCGGTCGTGGGGGCGG
>JBOIDH010000058.1:0-9589 GCA_050740495.1 Gammaproteobacteria bacterium
TGCGCTCAACCCGCGGCTTTCCCTGCGCGTGGGTGAGGACTGGGTGGACCTGTACGAGCACCTGGGCCGGCCATTGCTCGAGGCGTATAGCCTGCCACCCGTACGGTTTTTCTTGGAGCGGCTTGCGGGTGCGTCGGGGCTCCCGGAAGACGCGCTTGATCGGCAGCCCGCCGGGGCGTCTCCGGCTAACCCGCCGTGTGGCCCGGTTGGCGACCGTGATCTCGCGTATCCTGCCTCGCTGCAGCTTGACCTGTTTGGCGACTAAGGAAGCTCTGCAAAAGTTACTGCGCAGCCCATCTGCATTGTCGCGTGCTCGCTCGTCGCTCGCCTATCGACCTGATATGTCTCGCGACTCGCTCCGCGGCTTCGCGCATCTGGGCTTGCTCGCGACACTTTGCAGAGCTTCCCTAAGTGTATTTCCACCGCTCGCAAGGATTCACGCTATCTGCCGGTCATTTGCGTGCGCTTCTATCCATATCATGCCCCTTCCACAAGGCATAGATCGCTGGGAAGACGACCAGCACCATCACCAGCGCCGACGCGATCCCGCCCACCATCGGCGCGGCGATCCGCTTCATCACATCGGCCCCCGCCCCGGTGCTCCAGAAGATGGGCGCGAGTCCGGCGAGCAGCGCCATCCCGGTCATGAGCTTCGGCCGCAACCGCCGCGCCGCCCCCTCGACAATGGCTTCCGTGAGGTCGGCCATCGTGCGCATCCGATCCTGGCTTTGGCGCTGGCGGTAGGCGAGGTTCAGATACAGCAGCATCAAGATCCCGAGCTCGGCGTCGAGGCCCGCCAAGGCGATGGTCCCCACCCACACCGCGACGCTCAGGTTGTAGTCCAATAGATACAAACACCAGACCGCCCCGATCAAGGAAAAGGGGACGGCCAGCAAGACGATGAGCGCCTCGATTACCGTAGAGCGGTTCATGAGCAGCATGATGAACACGATGAGCAAGGTCAGCGGCGCCAGCACTGTAAGCGTAGCCTTGGCGCGCTCGAAATACTGGAACTGGCCGGCCCAGCCGATGCGGTATCCGGCCGGGAGCGCGGCTTTCTCGTTGACCACCCGGCGCGCGAGTTCCACATAGTCCGGGATGCCGATCTCCTTGACATCGACGAACACGAAGCTCACCAGTTGCCCATCCTCGTTGCGAAGCATGTCCGGGCCGGTGTGAAACTTAAGCTCAGCCAACTGCGCGAGCGGTACCTGCGCCCCGCTCGGCGTCGGCACCAACACCCGCCCGAGGGTCTCCGGATCCTCGCGGAACTCGCGCGCATAGCGCAAGCTGATCGCGTAACGCTCGCGGCCTTCCACCGTCTCCGAGACCGCCAAGCCGCCGACGGCGGTAAGGATCACATCCTCCACATCACCAACCGTCAGTCCATGGCGGGCGATGCGTTCCCGATCGATCTCGAAATCGAGGTAGTAACCCCCGGTAAGGCGTTCGGCAAAGGCGCTGCGCGTGTAGGGGCGTGTGCGCGGATCGTCTTGCAGCGCGCGTTCGATCCCGACCGCCGCCTTCTGCAAGGCGGCGAGATCCGGGCCAAAGACCTTGATGCCTAGATTGCTGCGTATGCCGGTCGCGAGCATCTCGGTTCGGGTCTGGATGGGCATCCACCAGACATTCGGCATGCCGGGATAACGCAAGCGCTCGTCCATCTCGGCGATCAATCCCTCCCAGGTGAGCCCTTGGCGCCACTCTGCTTGCGGCTTGAGCAGGACCACGGTCTCCACCATCGACAGCGGCGCATTGTCGGTGGCGCTGGTCGAGCGGCCGGCCTTGCCGAACACGCGCTCGACTTCGGGAAAGCTCCGGAGCTCCCGATCCATGGACTGCAAAACCTTGCCCGCCTCGGTGACCGACATACCCGGCAAGGCGGTCGGCATATACAGGATCGTGCCCTCGTTGAGCGGCGGCATGAATTCATTGCCGAGCGCGAGGAAGACAGGCACGGTGGTGGCCAAGGCCAGCAGCGACAGACCGAGCACTAAGGCGCGGAAGCGGACCGCGAAGCGCACGATCGGCAGGTACGCGGCCACCAGCCAGCGATTGAGCGGATGTTCATCGGCCCGGATCCGCCCGCGGACCAGGAGCACCGCGAGCGCCGGTGTGAAGGTGACGGCAAGGGCGGCGCCGAAGCCCATGGAGTAGGTCTTGGTAAAGGCGAGCGGTTTGAACAGCCGCCCTTCCGTCCCTTCCAGGGCGAAGATCGGCAAGAACGAGACGGTGATGATGAGGAGCGAGAAAAAGATGCTCGGCCCCACCTCCTGCATCGCCTGGATAATGATTTCCCGCCGCGGCTCCTGGTTCCCGTTCGACTCCCAGCGCTCGAGATGCTTGTGGATGTTTTCGATGATGACGATGGAACCGTCGACCATCGCGCCGATGGCGACGGCGATGCCGCCGAGCGACATGATGTTGGCCGTGAGTTGCTGCGCCGACATGGGGATGAACGACAAGAGGATGGCGATCGGCAGGGTCAGGATGGCGATGAGCGCCGAGCGGAAGTGCAGCAAGAACACCGTGATCACCAGCGAGACCACGATCATCTCCTCGACCAGCGTCTCTTCGAGCGTCGCAATCGCGCGCTTGATGAGGTCCGAGCGGTCGTAGGTAATGACGATCTCGACCCCCTTCGGCAGGGCCGGGCGGATCTCCTCGAGGCGTAACTTGACGCGGTCGATCACGGCGAGGGCGTTCTGGCCGTAACGCATGACGATGATACCGCCCACGGTTTGTCCCTCGCCGTCGAGCTCCGCGACTCCCCGGGTCATGGCCGGCCCGGCGCTGACCACGGCGACATCGCCCACCCGGACCGGGACGCCGGCCGGATTCACCGCCAGCACGATAGCCTCGAGATCCGCCGTCGAGCGGATATACCCGCGTCCGCGGATCACCTGCTCGTGGCCCGCGATCTCGATCACCTGGCCGCCGACATCGTTATTGGAGCGGCGGATGTTATTGACTACCGTTTGCAGGGGAATATTGAGACCCGCGAGCTTATTCGGGTCGATGTGCACCTGGTACTCCTTGACGAAGCCGCCGACCGAGGCGACCTCTGCCACGCCTTCGACGGCGCTCAGCCAATAGCGCAGGGTAAAATCTTGGAAACTCCGGAGATCCGCGAGGCTATGGTTTCCGGACTTATCGACGAGAGCATATTGGAACACCCAGCCGACGGCGGTCGCGTCGGGTCCGAGTGTGGGTTGCACCCCGTCGGGCAAGCGGGCACGCGCCGAGCTGAGGTATTCAAGGACCCGCGAGCGCGCCCAGTAGATATCCGTACCGTCCTCGAAGATGACATAGACGAAGGACAGGCCCAGGTAGCTCTGGCCGCGCACCGACTGCACGCCGGGCGCCGCGAGAAGCGCGGCGGTCAGGGGGTAGGTGATCTGGTCCTCCACGAGATCCGGACTGCGCCCCGGCCACTCGGTATAGAGGATGACTTGCACGTCTGAGAGGTCCGGCACGGCATCGAGCGGGGTATCCATCAGCGCGCGGTAGCCCCAGAAGCCACTCGCCGCGATGAGGAGCAGGGTGATAAGCGGATTCTGGGCGCAGTAGCGGATGAGCCGCTCGATGAGACCCTGCGGCGGGGCGTTATCTGCTACCATTGATCGATGCCCGCCTTGAGCTTGCTTTCCGCGGCGATCAAAAAATTTCCGGACGTGACCACCACCTCGCCTTCGCTCAATCCTTCCAGTACCTCGATTGCATTTCCCGCGCGATGGCCGACGCTCACCTTGCGCGGCTCTAAATACCCTTGCCCCCGATCGACGAAGACCACGCGCGTGGCGCCCGCATAGATGACCGCGGAATCAGGCACGAGCAGGCGCTTCCCGAGATCCGCCGTGAGCCGCACCTGGGTGTAAGCCTGGGGGTGTAGGAGACCTTCCGGATTGTCGAGCTCGATGCGCAGGCGCGCGGTGCGCGTCGGCCCGTCGAGCGCGGGATAGATGTAGCTGACTCGCCCCTCGAAGATCCGGCCGGGCAGGCTCGGGAGCGTGATCGCGGCGGCCATGCCGATGCGCACCAGGGACACCTCGTATTCGTACACCTGTGCCTCTACCCAAACCGTCGTGAGGTCCGCGATTCGCATCAGGGTGTCCCCGGCCTTCACGGCGGTACCCGCGACGATGTTCTTCTCGATGACGGTGCCGCTCGCGGGGGCGCGGATCGAAACGTAGTCAGAACCCGCGCCCCGTGACTCGAGGGCCCGGATCTCGGCGGTTCCCATGTTCCAACGCGCGAGCCGCCGGCGTGCCGCGGCGATGAGCGTATCGTTGCCCGTCTTCCGGCGGCGTAAAGTATCGAGATATTCTTCTTGAGCCGATACCAGCTCCGGGCTGTAGACGGTGAGCAGGATCTCGCCTCGGCGCACCGCCGCCCCGACATAGTTCGCGTGCAGTTTTCCGACCCAGCCATCGAATTTTAGAGCGACATCGGTGAGGCGCCGCTCGTCGTAGGTCACTTGGCCGGCCGCGCGGATCGCCGGCCGCAACCGTTGTCGTTGCACGCGAGCGGTCGTTACCCCGATAAGCTGCCGGCGCCTGGCATCGACGGCGATGCGGCCCGAAGGCGCGGCGGCCGCTTGCGGTTGATCCGCAAGCATGGCCGGGCTCAGTCCGGCGCGGCCGGTGGCCATCTCGAACAGGATCCGGCCGTGCCCAAGTGATTCTGAGTCGATATCCAGCGTGAGCGGCCATTCCCCGCTCATCGCCAGATCGAAGCTCCCCGCATAACGTCCCGGTTCCAACTCTTCGATCTCGGCGGGGGCCTGCATCGCGGGCATCGCGCCCATGGCCGGCATCTCGGCGATCGCGCGCACCTTGGCGCCCGCGACCGGCCGGCCCGCCTGATCGCGCAGCGTGAGGGTGAGCCGGTTTTTTCCCACCTTGGGTAGAACAGGCTCTAAAACGACGCTGACCTGGAACGGGCCGGCCGAGTGGAACTCCGCAGCCGCCCTCTCCGGGACCGCTCCTCGAAAGTTATTCCAAAGCAGCCAGCCGCCTACTGCTAGGAATGCCAGCACTACGAGAGCCCTGCGTATTGCAGTATTCATAGCTCCCCTCCCGCGCTGTATTCCAACATCGCAAGCCGGCGGTAATAATCGGCCCGCGCCTTTATGGCGGTAAGCTCGGTTCTCAGCAAGTTCTGCTCGGCGCTCAAAAGCGTAAGGAAATCGCCGGCGCCCGCTTCGTAGTCGGCTTGCGCGGCTTGCAGGTTTTCTTCGGCCAAGGGCAGGAGCTTCTGGCGGTAGAGCGCGAGTACGTGTCTGCTCTCCTCGACCCGGTCATAAGCGCGCTGGACTTCGCCCGCGATCGCCGCGCGACGCTCGGCGATCGCCAGTTCCGTCCGCATGCGGGTGGCCCGCGCTTCATCGAGCGCCGCTTGCCGTTTGGCCTGATTGAGCGGTACGTTGACGCTGAGACCGAGGGCAAGGCGTTGCTCATCGCGATCCCAGAAGGTGTCATAACGCGCGCTGACATCGAAGTCGGGATAGAAGTCGCGCCGGGCCAGATCGATGCGCGCGCCTTGCGCCGCCATCCGGGCCCCGAGCGCCAGCAGCTCGGGCCGCCAGGTGAGAGCACCGCGGCGCAGCGCTTCCGCGCTCGGTAGTGCCTCCGGCTCGGGCAGATCGGCCGGAGGAGGAAGCGCTTGGTCTGGGACACGGTTGAGCAGCGTGTTGAGGCGGGCCAGCGCCTCACGGCGTTCACGATCGAGCACGATCGCGCGATGCTCGAGCATGTTGGACTCGACCTCGGCCCGCAGCGCATCCTGCTTCGAGCCGCTGCCGGTGCCGTACCTAAGCTCCGCCAGTGCGTGGAATTCTCTCAGCAGTCGTTGGTTTGCGCGATTGACGGAAATCGCGCCATGCACGTAGTACCAATCGGCGAAGCTGTCCTTGGCCGCGGCGATCAGTTTAAGCCGCGCCGCGTCGATGTCCTCGCGTACTGCCTGGGCCTCGTGCTCGGCACGCAGGCCGCGCAACGCGCGTTTCCCGGGCCACGGAAGCCGCTGGGACAGCTCCACGGCGTGGCTGATCTCCCCTTCCGAATCACCCAGGGTCTCGGGCGCGAAGGCGTAAGACAGCGTCGGATCAGCGAGCGCCGTCGCCTGGGCAGCCCGTGCCCGGGCCGCCTCCCAAGCGGCTTCCCGCGCCGGCAACGCGGGGTTGGCGGCAAGAGCCGCTGCCACGAATTGCTCCGCGGAGGCTTCCGTGAGCCCGACAAACGGCGTGTCATCCGCGCCCGCAAGCGGCCGCGATAGGCTATAAAGGATCAGGGCCAGCGAACCCGGCCAACGATAGAAATCGTGCACCACTTCACATCCTCCTTCAGCAGGTTGGCAGACGCGCGACCTGAGTAGCGCGGCCGCGCACCGGCGAAGTCAGCAGCGAAGCAGGCTTAGATCCTGAAGCGGTTTGTGTAGAGGTAGGTCTGTACGCCTGGTAGCCAGAATGCCGTGGAGGCGAGCGGGAGTCCAGCACCGATACTGGTAGGGGGGTGCGGATAGATCGCCGCGGGCGGCGGCGAAATGGGCGATACCTGCGCCGCGGCGAGTAGCGTGAGGAGCTGACTCTGCGGTGTAGAAGTCAACGACGCGAGATCCGCCGCAGGCGCGAGCGTGATCTCGCAACAACCTTGCGCCGTGCCGCCGCTATGGTTGACGCAACCGCCGCCGTTGTCACAGCCGTCAGCCGGTTCTTCCGTATCGCAGCAGCAGACGAGCTTCGGGGCGCCGTCCATGATCTCGCAAGCGAACAGCAATTGCATGTGCGTGCCAAGCCCGGCAAGAAGCATCAGCCCGGTGACACCCCAGCATAATCGGCGATGATGGAATACGCGCATGAGACCGATTGTATGGCGAGATGACTAAGCCTACAACCCAGAGCCTCTTCCAATGCTACATGAGCCTGAACGAGGGGCGTATTTCTACCGCAACATGAGCCTGAGATAGGAGTGGTTTGCTGTTCATGATGGGAGGATGAAGACCCAAGATACAGACGATCGAACAGATCCGAGGCTTTCTTGCCGGCGGTGAGGCTATGGAATTCTCGGTGGAGGGATCTCAGGAGCGCGACTGCTTCGTACGCGGGGAAGATTCGTTGCCGAGTAGCGACGATGTGCTGGTAACGCGTTGAAGGTTCTAAATCCAACAGTACGCGAGGGTTAGCGGTCGAGAGGAGCGAAGTTGGCAAAATTTTAAGAATCCTGTCGTTATGGTCCAACAGTAAACAACTAGCCCACGTTAACCAACGCGTGCCGTTTATATCGCGGTGCCTCGGTAGTACGCGAAGTTGGATGCCATGGTATACCGCTTGCTTGGTACACGTCCAAGCAACGCGCGCTCTTCCTAAAAAAAGTAGGTCCTCCATTGGGACTGCAATCATTCCGAGGCCACGCGCAAGAGGAGTTCGTTGCGACGCTCCAGGTAATGGTTGTACGTAAGCGTACGGAGCCCTATGCGTTAAAGCCGTTGTCAAGGACGATAAAGAAAATGGGTACAGTTCGGGTATTTGGACACTTCATACGTTTCGAATTGTTCATGCTCATGGTATTCGAGTTTCTAATATTGGTCCTCACGCTTTACGCAGGAGCGCTGCTGCGTTTCACCGGGGAATTCGCTATCGCGATAGAGACAATCGGGTGGCCGTTACCACATGCCCTCGTTTTTGCCGTGCTGATGGAGCTTGGTATGACGGCCACGGGTATGTACGACCCAAGGCAGAGGGAAGGGCTCCGCGGAACACTTTTCCGGGTAGTCGTCGGCCTTATGTTGGGCGCCGTTTCCATAGTGGTAAGTGTTTATTTATTCCCGAATCTCTACTTAGACCGAGGCGCGCTGGTGCTCGCCACAACCGTGGCGTTTTTAGGGATCGGCACGGTCCGCGCCCTAGGTTTTACTTCCACGGGAAAAAGGATCTTTAACCAGATCTTTAGCCGACGGGTACTAGTGATGGGTACGGGTAATCAGGCCAGATCGATTTTAGAAATGCGGCGTCGTGCGGATTGGAGAAGGCTTGAATTGGTGGGTTTTGCTAGAGTGGAAGGACAGGACTGTGTGATTCCCCAAGACAAAATCGTGGCGATCAATAAGCCCTTTGCAGATTTTGCTACGGAACGACATATCGATGTAATCGTGGTTTCCCTGGATGAATGGCGGAACGAATGCCCTGTCGATCAGTTGCTTGAGTGCAAGATGATAGGAATTGACGTAATTGACACTGCCACTTTCTTCGAGCGTCAATTCGGTAAGGTAAGGCTCGACCTTCTACGCCCGAGCCATTTTATATTCTCGGACGGGTTCCAGGTGAGCAGCTTTTACCAGTTTATTAAGCGCTGCATCGATTTTGTGATGAGCGTAGTTTTGATTTCTATAACCTGGCCTATCATGCTGTTCACTGCACTAGCGATATTGCTGGAAAGCGGATGGGGAAGCCCCGTCTTTTATCAGCAAATCCGCATAACCCAGTACGGCAAGCCCTTCAACATATTGAAATATCGAAGTATGCGCGTTGATGCAGAGGACGAGCAAGGCGCGCGCTGGGCGCAGGCAAATGACAGGCGTGTCACGTGGGTAGGGGAAATTATCCGAAAGCTGCGCATTGATGAACTGCCACAGATTTTTAATGTCTTGCGCGGTGAGATGAGCTTCGTTGGCCCACGACCGGAGCGTCCAGAGTTTGTGACCGAGCTTGAAAAGACGATACCGTTCTATACGAACCGGCACCGGGTTAAGGCAGGTATCAGCGGTTGGGCCCAGCTCTGCTATCCGTACGGCTCCTCGGAGAAAGACGCACGGGAAAAGCTCCAGTACGATTTGTATTACCTTAAAAACAATAGCGTTTTTCTAGACTTATTGATATTGCTGCAGACGGTGGAAACGGTACTGTTTGGAAAAGGGGCAAGATAGACGTGCTGTGAAAAAAACTGGCATTAGGCAAGGAGCAACGACAAAATGGATATGGTAAGCAATTGGTACCTTGTCCACACCAAACCGAGAAAAGAATCGGTTGCCGAGGAAAACCTCGAACGCCAGGGATACGAAATCTATTTGCCTCTAATCCATCAACAACGCCGACGATATGAACGCTGGGTACAGATCATCGAGCCTTTGTTCCCTCGTTATTTGTTCATACGCCTCCGGCCCGGCTACGACAATATGGCGCCGGTACGCTATACCAGCGGGGTACAGAATTTCGTGCGTTTCACAGAGGAGCCGGCCATTGTTCCCGGCATAGTTGTTGAGTCTATTATGCGGACCGCCGATGCGCGTACCGGTCTGCATTCCCCAAAGCGACTTGCGTTCCATAGAGGCGACACCGTGATGATTGAACAGGGGCCGCTCGTTAATCTGCAGGCGATCGTATGGGGTGAATCGGGAGAAGATCGCGTAATGATCCTGCTAAGGATTTTGGGGCGGGAAACCGTCGTGACGGTCTCGCGAGACCTGTTAGGCCTGGCTTAGTTCGAAGGGGTACCTGAGGCGTCTCTTTCCGCCTCAACCGTCGACGAGGTAGCTCAGAAGTGTTGACAACTATAGTAAAGAACGACTTGCTATACGAAACGCAGAGGCGTTT
>JBOIDH010000059.1:0-9509 GCA_050740495.1 Gammaproteobacteria bacterium
GAAGGCGAGTTTCGTCACATCAAACCGGGCGATCTCCGAGCGCTGATCGCTCAAGAAGTGCACGCTGGTTTCTTTACGGTAGGTGTCAAGGAGATACAAGATGATCTCAGCCATAATCCGTGGATCAAAGTCGTATCGGTGGGGCGGGTCTGGCCCGATGGCCTCAAGGTCACGGTGCATGAGCAGCGGCCCGCCGCTCGTTGGGGAGATAAGGGCCTGCTGAGTAACGACGGTGTTTTGTTTCATCCGCCGCAACATACCTATCCGCTCGGGCTTCCTAAGCTCATTGGCCCCAAGGCCACGGAGGTTCAAGTGCTCGCCAAGTTCCGCGATCTACAGCGTCGTATGATTGAGATCGGGCTCGAGGTGGTGAGCTTAAGGCTAAGCCGGCGGCGCTCCTGGAGCTTCGAATTGCGGGGCGGTCCGCTCGTGATCGTGGGCACGTCCGAGTTCGATCGCCGGGTCGGCCGTTTCATCGAACACTATCCAAAGGCGATTAGCGGGGCAAGCGTTGCCGTGGCGCGGGTCGATCTGCGTTACACGAATGGCTTCGCCGTGCGCACGGGTAAAGCCGCCGATTCAAAGGAGTCGCTGGGTGAAAAGGTCTGACAAAAGCCTGATTGTGGGGCTCGATATCGGCACCTCGAAGGTAGTTGCGATCGTCGGTGAAATAGCCTCGGACGGAACCGTGGAAGTCATCGGGGTCGGCTCGAATCCGTCCCGTGGGCTAAAAAAGGGTGTGGTCGTCAACATCGAATCCACTGTTCAGTCGATACAACGAGCCATCGAAGAAGCCGAGTTAATGGCCGGGTGCGAGATTCGGTCGGTGTATGCCGGGATTGCGGGTAGCCACATACGCAGTTTGAATTCGCACGGTATTGTCGCGATCCGGGATAGCGAGGTGACGCATAGCGATGTCGAGCGCGTCATCGATGCGGCGCGTGCGGTCGCCATTCCCGCGGATCAGAAAATCCTGCACGTTTTGCCTCAAGAATTTGTCATCGACAGTCAGGAAGGGATCCGTGAACCCATCGGCATGTCCGGGGTCCGGCTGGAGGCTAAGGTGCACGTGGTGACCGGTGCGGTAAGCGCGGCCCAGAACATCATCAAATGCGTGAAGCGGTGCGGGTTGGACGTCGATGACATGATCCTGCAGCAGCTCGCTTCAGCCCAAACCGTGCTAACCGAAGATGAAAAGGACCTCGGGGTGTGCGTGGCCGATATCGGAGGTGGAACGACCGATATCGCCGTCTACATCGATGGCGCCATTCAGCATACGGCGGTCATTCCTATCGCGGGCGATCAGGTGACCAATGACATCGCCGTGGCCCTAAGGACGCCTACCCATTATGCGGAAGAGATCAAGATAAAATATGCCTGCGCATTGACGCAGCTCGCGAGCCCCGAAGAGACCATAGAGGTTCCGAGCGTCGGCGATCGGCCACCCAGACGGCTCATGCGGCAAACACTGGCGGAGGTTGTTGAGCCTCGCTTTGAAGAGCTGTTTTCACTCATACAAGCGGAGCTCAAGCGAAGCGGTTACGAAGAGATGATGGCCGCGGGCATCGTGCTTACCGGCGGTAGCTCGAAGATGGAAGGGGCCATCGAGTTGGCCGAAGAAGTATTTCACCGGCAGGTACGATTGGGCGTGCCTCAGAATGTGACCGGATTGGTGGACGTGGTTAGAAACCCTGTTTACTCGACAGGCGTGGGTCTGTTGTTGTTTGGACGCGATAGCGCGCGAAGCGGTTGTAGGCCCTCACGCGTCGAGGGTGGTTTTTCCGGGGTTTGGGAGCGGATGAAAAATTGGTTTCAGGGACATTTCTAGGCTTAACGGCGGGATGGCATGCGGGTACTACAACGAGCGGAGGTCAGGCAATGTTTGAATTAATGGATACCTATACTCAAAGTGCGGTAATTAAGGTGTTGGGGATCGGCGGGGGCGGCGGCAACGCGGTTCAGCACATGCTGGGCGCCAAGATCGACGGGGTGGAATTCGTCTGTGCTAATACGGATGCTCAGGCGTTGAAAAACTGCTCGGCCAGGACCATTATCCAGTTCGGTAGCAATATCACCAAGGGCCTCGGCGCGGGCGCCGATCCGGAGAAAGGACGGCAAGCTGCGCTTGAGGACCGCGATCGGTTCATGGATGTCTTGGACGGCGCGGACATGGTGTTCATCACTGCCGGAATGGGTGGCGGGACCGGGACGGGCGCGGCGCCAATCGCGGCGCAGGTGGCCAAGGAGATGGGCATTCTAACGGTGGCCGTGGTGACGAAACCTTTCGCGTTTGAAGGTAAAAAGCGCGCCGAAATTGCCGGCGACGGGATCCGGCACCTCAGCCAATACGTCGATTCGCTGATCACCATCCCGAACGAGAAGCTAATCGCCGTGCTCGGCAGGGAGATCAGTTTGCTGAATGCCTTTAGATGCGCTAACGACATATTACTGGGGGCCGTTCAAGGGATCGCCGAGCTGATCACCTGCCCGGGTCTCATTAATGTTGACTTCGCCGATGTGCGCACGGTGATGTCGGAGATGGGGATGGCGATGATGGGATCAGGCGTGGCTACGGGAACCGACCGCGCCCGCGTTGCGGCGGAATCGGCGATAGCGAGTCCCTTGCTGGAAGACGTTAATCTCTCCGGCGCCAAAGGAATTTTAGTGAATATTACCTCGGGACCGGAGCTTACGATGGGTGAGTTCGAGGAAGTCGGAAATACCATTAAGGGCTTTGCATCCGACAGCGCAACCGTGGTGGTGGGAACCGTGATCGATGCGGCCATGACCGATGAGGTGCGCGTGACAGTTGTCGCCACGGGCATCGGCACCGAGCCGCGCTCGCTCGCGGAACCGGTGGTCCTGAATAAATCCAAGCCCGTCGCCGAGATCGATTACAAGGCGCTCGAGCGCCCGACGGTCATCCGCAACAAGGCAGACAAAGATCTGGTAACTCTCGATAAGGCCAGCCCAGGTTATCTTGACATACCGGCCTTCTTAAGACGGCAGGCGGATTAACGCTTTCATGACACGGGGGGCATTTATGTTGCAATGCGGTATCGCATGTTAGACTTGCAATAACAACTACGGACGAGCGAGGGGGACATGATAAAACAACGCACTCTCAAGAATGTCATTCGCGCCACTGGGGTAGGCTTACACACCGGGAAAAAGGTTTTAGTGACGCTACGCCCCGCCGCGCCAAACTCCGGGATCATCTTTCGCCGCACGGATCTCAATCCACCGGTGGAAATCCGGGCGCGCGCCGAGAACGTCGGTGATACGCAGCTATCGACCAGCCTTGCCAGGGGTGAGGTGCGTATTTCCACCGTGGAGCACTTGCTGTCCGCGTTCGCCGGCCTCGGTATCGATAACGCCTATGTCGATGTCAGTGCGCCCGAGGTTCCGATCATGGACGGCAGCGCGGGGCCGTTTGTCTTTCTGCTACAGTCTTCCGGCATTGAGGAACAGAACGCCTCGAAGCGGTTTATTCGCATCAAAGGCAAGCTTGCGGTCGAAGATGGGGATAAATGGGCGAAATTTGAGCCTTTCGATGGTTTTAAAGTGTCATTCTCCATCGAGTTCGATCATCCATTTTTTCGCGAGTCGTGCAAGTTCGCGGAGGTCGACTTTTCGACCACCTCGTTCGTAAAGGAAGTCAGCCGCGCGCGCACCTTTGGTTTCCTGAAGGAGGTCGAGATGCTGCGCGAAATGAACCTGGTGTTGGGAGGGAACCTCAGCAACGCCGTCGTCGTTGACGATTACCGCGTGCTAAACGAAGACGGTCTGCGCTATGAAGACGAGTTTGTAAAGCATAAGATTCTGGACGCCATCGGGGACCTCTACTTATTGGGTCACAGCCTTATCGGCGCATTTCATGGCCACAAGTCGGGACATGCATTAAACAATCGGTTGCTGCGGAAGTTATTGGAAGATAAAACGGCGTGGGAGCTCGTTAGTTTCAAGGACGAGGTGGAATTGCCGATCAACTTCATGCGCCCGTCACCCGCCGTATAGAGGTTTTTAAAATTACTTAACCGTTTTTTGATAGACGCTCTAAGGCGCGTCCCAAACCATTATCCGAGCACTGTTTCGATACAGAGAGCAAGAGGCAAGCGCTGCTTGATGACAGAGCGGGACGCGTAGCGTTCGGCTTGCGCGTTGTTTCTACCCTAGGGTAGATCCTCACATGAAAGGCGCGCAGGGCCTCGTTCGGGCATTGTGCCTGTAATTGCTCCATGAGCTGCGGCGCCATCAACCGGACGCGCGCCGCCCAAACGGGCGAGCTCGTGCTTACGACCAGCGTTTCGTCCTGCACATTGGCTACCGCGCAATGATGCTTCCATTCTGGCGGCAACACGCTAAGGAGAGCGCCCTCTAACGCGGCGAGGCGCCGTGCATGGTTGACTAGTTTCCCGCACCGGCCGGAAGGATTAATATTGAGCAGCTTGCCAATGGCGATAGCTTGGTGGAGTCGGCGAGGCAAGGTCGGGCGGTCCGTAGTCAGTTCACGATCTTCGGTAAGCGCATACTAGTTTCAATTATAGCAGTTGCTTTCAAAACGTTTTCTACTTTAGGTAAGTTCCCATTCCTATGCGTGCGAACCTGAGCATCAGTGGTTTCCTGGGCCGCGTTTTCGGGAGCCGTAACCAGCGACTCCTGAAGCGGATGACAAAGACGGTGACGCGAGTCAACGAACTGGAATCGTTTTGCGCCGCGATGAACGACGCGCAACTCCCGGCGAAGACCCAGGAGCTTCGAGATCGGTACGGCCGTGGCGAGGCGCTAGACGACCTCTTACCGGAAGCGTTTGCCGCGGTTCGCGAGGTCGGAAGACGGGTGCTCGACATGCGGCACTTCGACGTACAGATTATCGGCGGGATGGTGCTGCACGCGGGTAAGATTGCCGAGATGCGCACCGGCGAAGGCAAGACGCTCGTCGCGACACTTGCCGCTTACCTCAATGCGTTAACCGGAAAAGGGGTGCATATCGTTACCGTAAATGACTATCTAGCCCGCCGCGATGCGCAGTGGATGGGGAGAATATTCGAATTCCTGGGCATGAGCACCGGCGTTGTTGTCCCGGGCTTATCGCAAGCGGAGCGGCAGGCGGCCTACGGCGCGGACATCACCTACGGAACCAATAACGAATTCGGGTTCGATTACTTGCGCGATAATATGGCTTTCTCCAAGGCCGACCGCGTGCAAAGGGGCTTGAATTTCGCGATCGTCGATGAAGTCGATTCGATCCTGATCGACGAAGCCCGCACCCCATTGATTATCTCCGGCCCTACCGAAGATCGTAGCGAACTCTATGTCAGGGTTGACAAACTTATTCCCAAGCTTACCAGGCAGCGTGAGGAAAACGGCCCCGGTGATTACACAGTGGACGAGAAGGCAAAACAAGCCTATTTGACCGAGCAGGGACATGAGCGTGTCGAGCAACTTTTCGCACAAGAAGGCTTATTGCAGGAAGGTGACAGTTTGTACAGTGCTGGCAATATCGCATTGATGCACCACATCGGTTCGGCCCTGCGGGCACATGTTCTATTCCACAAGGATGTCGAGTATATCGTGCGAGATAATGAAATCATCATCGTCGATGAGTTTACCGGACGGACGATGCCGGGAAGACGCTGGTCAGAAGGACTGCATCAAGCGATCGAAGCCAAGGAGGGCGTGGCGATCCAAAATGAAAACCAGACGCTCGCCTCGATTACCTTTCAAAATTACTTCCGGCTCTACCACACGCTCTCTGGGATGACCGGCACGGCGGATACCGAGGCGTATGAGTTTCAGCAGATTTACGGCCTGGAAGTGGTCGTGATTCCCACGCACAAGCCGATGATTCGTGACGACCTCGGAGATCTTGTTTACCTGCCTCAAGAAGATAAGTTCAAGGCGATTGTCGATGATATCAAAGATTGCCACAGTCGAGGCCAACCGGTTCTGGTCGGGACCGCATCGATCGAAACCTCCGAGTTTGTGTCCGCTCTGCTGCGAGAGGAAAGCTTGGAACACCAGGTATTGAATGCAAAATTTCATGCGAAGGAGGCGCATATCATCGCCCAGGCGGGGAGGCCTGGAGCAATCACGATCGCCACCAATATGGCGGGCCGCGGAACGGATATCGTGCTCGGCGGCGGTTTAGACGAAGAGATGAAAGCGATCGAGAACCCGGACGAGGTCACGGTCGCACGCTTGAAAGCCGAATGGCAGCGCAGGCACGATCAGGTCGTAACGGCAGGGGGGCTTCACGTGATCGGTACCGAACGGCATGAATCGAGGCGCATAGATAACCAGTTGCGCGGCCGCTCCGGGCGGCAAGGCGATCCCGGATCCAGCCGCTTTTATCTATCGCTGAAAGACAATCTCATGCGTATTTTCGCCTCCGATCGGGTTGCCGGGCTCATGCAGCGCTTGGGGATGCAAGAAGGCGAAGCGATCGAGCATCATTGGGTCACGCGCGCGATCGAAAACGCCCAGCGCAAAGTCGAAGGGCACAACTTCGATATAAGAAAGCAACTCCTAGAATACGATGATGTTGCCAATGATCAGCGCAAGGTGGTCTATGAGCAGCGCAACGAGCTTATGGATGCCGAGGATATCTCGGGAAATATTCAGGGGATCCAGCACGATGTCGTTTACAACATGATCGACACCTACATGCCGCCGCAGAGTTTGGATGAGCAGTGGGATCTGCAGGGTCTCGAGGATGCCCTGGAGAGCGGGTTCGTTCAGCGCTTGGAGATCAAGAGGTGGCTGGAACAGGATGGATCCCTCGATGAAGAGTCCTTACGCGCGAAGATACTAAGCGAAATCGAACGCGCTTACGAGCAGAAAGAAGCTGTTGCCGGAGCGCAGGTCATGCGCCATTTTGAAAAGGCGGTGATGTTACAGGTCTTGGATGCACACTGGAAGGACCACCTCGCGGCGATGGATCATCTGCGGCAAGGGATCCATCTGCGAGGATACGCACAGAAAAACCCCAAACAAGAGTATAAACGCGAGGCGTTTCAGATGTTCTCACAAATGCTGGAAGAGATTAAACGCGATGTCATAGGGATCGTCTCGCGTGTGCAGGTGCGTGCGGAAGAAGATGTCGAGGCCGTGGAACGGCAGCGGCGGCGCGCCGCACCGGTCGAGTACAGCCATGCGGAAGCGGGGAGTTCCTTAGAGGATCAAGATCAAAGCGCCGCTCCGCCCGGGCCGACGGTAAAATCTCCAATCACGCGTCAGCATCCTAAGATTGGCCGTAACTCGTTGTGCCCGTGTGGCTCAGGCAGGAAATATAAACAGTGCCACGGAAAGATGGTATGAGCGTACGGCAAATCCGGCGGGACTGGTCAATAACGATTCCTCCGCGCGGATGACCAGCCTCCTGACGGTACCTGGGATCCGGCTCGGTACGGCCTCTGCCCGCATTACACACATGGACCGTGATGACCTTGTGGTGATCGAGCTGTGTGAAGGTACCGCAAGCGCCGCGGTATTCACACAGAATCGCTTTTGCGCCGCGCCCGTGATCCTCGCACGTAGGCACATCGCGCAGTGTCGGCCAAGATATTTGTTGATTAACTCGGGTAACGCTAATGCCGGCACCGGCTCGCAGGGAATAGATGATGCGCTGACGAGTTGCCGGCAACTGGCCGGCCTCGCGGCTTGCAGGGACGAGGCCGTGTTGCCGTTTTCAACGGGTGTTATCGGTGAGCGCTTCCCGGTAGAAAAGATCAGGAGCGCGATTCCTGAAGCTGTCGGGAAATTGGCAGCAGACGGATGGGATGCAGCGGCGCGGGCCATCATGACGACGGACACCGTACCGAAAGCGTGTTCGGCAAGAGTCAAGGTGAGCGGCCGGATGGTCACAGTGACCGGAATCGCGAAAGGGGCCGGAATGATACAACCGAGGATGGCGACCATGCTGGCATTTATTGGGACCGACGCAGCTCTAGGGCTAAGTGCTTTGCAGCACGGGTTGAAACGAATCGTAGATTGTACGTTCAACCGGATCACGGTCGACGGCGACACCTCGACGAACGACGCCTGTGTTCTCTTTGCTTCAGGCCGATCCGCTCTTCCGCTCATCGAGGATATCGACAGCGGCGAGGGGCGGATGATCTCTGCCGCTATTCTCGATGTCAGCTTGAAGCTCGCGCACTCGATCGTGCGCGACGGGGAAGGCGCCTCCAAATTTATCTCGGTGGAGGTGTGCGCCGGCGAGTCCGAGGAGGAGTGCGCGCTTATCGCTCGTGAGGTAGCCAATTCACCTCTAGTCAAGACCGCGTGTTTTGCCTCGGATCCGAATTGGGGCCGTATCCTCGCCGCGCTCGGCCGCGCGGCGCCCAGGGATCTCGATATTAGCCGGGTGCGCATTAGCATTAACGATGTAGTGGTGGTTTCCGCCGGCGCACGGGCGGTAGGATATAGCGAGGCAAAAGCCCGGGCGGCAATGGCGAAACCCGAGCTTGCTATTCGCATCGAGCTGGGTCGGGGTAATGCCAATAGCGAGGTGTGGACATGTGATTTGTCTTACGATTATGTTCGAATCAACGCCAGCTACCGCACCTAAGCACTTTTCTGCTCTTGGCCGTTCTTCCGTTTGTTGAGGTGAAATCCTATGGCCGACGACCGCTGCACGTTGCCGTAGGCGTCATCGTAAATGAGCGGGGCGAAGTTCTCGTAGCGACGCGAAAAGCTACAGCTTGTCATGGCGGATTATGGGAATTTCCGGGCGGAAAAGTCGAACCGGGAGAACGCGTAACCCAAGCGTTGGAGCGGGAGCTGTTTGAAGAACTTGGAATAACAATGATCTCCTACCGGCCCTTTATTCAGGTACAGCACATAGACCAAGATAGAGAGGTTTTTCTGGATTGCTGGCGCGTCGAGCAGTGGCGTGGAATTGCGCACGGCCGGGAAGGCCAAGCTATTACTTGGTCAGGCGCTGCGGATCTCGATGAGAAAGCCTTTCCCGAGGCGAATAAACCGATTATTACGGCGCTTCGGTTGCCGCCTTTATACTTGATTAGTCCCGAGCCCAGTGGGGATCTCGATCACTTTCTCGCGCAACTCGATCAGTGTTTATCCGGCGGTATTCGGATGTTCCAGTTGCGGTCTAAGGAGATGCCGATATCGCAGTTCGAGAGGCTCGCGCGCGAGGCGCTCCAGGTTTGTAGGCGGCATGAGACCATGTTGTTATTGAATACTTCGCCGCGAGCCGCCGTATCACTTGGCGCGCATGGCGTACATCTTTCGGCGCGACGTTTACGTGAGCTGCGGGAGCGCCCTCTCGCCAACTCTTATTGGGTTGCAGCCTCCTGTCATAGCCGTGTTGAGGTCGAATGGGCAAATGAGATTGGCGTCGATTTTATTGTGCTATCCCCGGTCCGTAGGACGGGTACGCATCCAGGAAGCCCAGTGCTCGGGTGGCAAGAGTTTAGCGAGCGTGCCAGGGGCGCGCGGCAGCCTGTTTATGCCTTGGGTGGTCTGAGCGCGTGCGATCTGGAAACGGC
>JBOIDH010000060.1:0-9468 GCA_050740495.1 Gammaproteobacteria bacterium
GGCGGTGAATTGAACGACCCGAATGCGATTCGAACTTCGAAGACGCGCTGAGCCGAAACGCGCGGCTGCCGAGACCCTGAGCGTCGTACACCTGGCCTCGGGTGACCTTTGGGCTGGCGCAGAGGTCCAGCTCTATAACCTCGTGCTCGAGCTTCATGTGCGTAGCGATATCGACCTCAAGGTGGTGCTTTTTAACTACGGGGTTCTCGAGAACAGGCTGCGCGGCGCCGGAGTGCCGACGACTGTGTTCGACGAGATGACCCTCGGCGGCCTGCGACTCCTAAGGTTGCTGACTTCATTTCTGAGGCGCCACCGTCCACACGTGCTCCACACGCACCGCATGAAGGAAAACGTCCTTGGAACGCTGGCAAGCCTCGTGTGTCCCGGCACGCATTCGATTCGCACCGTTCACGGTGCCCCTGAGCATGGCACAAGCGTGTTGCGGCTTTGCAAGAGTATCCCGGTACACCTGGATTGGTTGTGCGCCAGGTATCTACAGCGGAAGATCGTCTTTGTGTCTGACCACCTGCGAGCAATCTTCGGCCCAAGCATCCCCGACCAGAAGGTCGCCGTCGTCAACAACGGCATCGGCATCGAGCTTGTCGAGCGCGCCGCCGGGAAAGACATTGTGCTTCCCGGGGCGCGCGACTCGCTGCGCGTCGCCTTTGTTGGAAGACTGGCGCCGGTTAAGCGCCCCGACCTGTTCCTAGAGATTACAAGGGAAACCCAGAAGGTGTGCCCGGGTCGTGTGAGCTTTTATATCATCGGCGACGGACCTCTGCACGAGTCTATCTGTGAATTCATACGAACGAACCTTCTGGCCGGCTCCGTGCACCTGCTCGGGTTTCTGCCCGAAGTGGCTCCATACCTCGCGCGCATGGACCTGCTGCTCATCACGTCAGACCACGAGGGCCTGCCGATGTCCCTATTGGAGGCGATGTGCGTCCGGCTACCGGTGGTAAGTCACGCCGTCGGCGCGATACCCACGGTCCTGCGCGATGGCGAGTTCGGCTTCCTGGTGCGAACGCAAGAACCGCGGGATTATGCGAAGCTTATCCAGCTGCGTCTTGCATCGCCGAGCGTATTCACGCGCAAGGCTGACCTAGCGTATCGAGACAGGCTCCCCGCCTATTCGGCCTGCAGCATGGCGACTGCCTATATGGATCTGTATCGCCAGGTCGCGGGTGCATGTGCCTAGGGCGTCCGTTGGGCGTGGAGCATGCCGATCAAGGTACGTAACAGGCGTTTCGGTTCCTTGCCCGCTCGTGTCCGTGCAACGGGTGCCTACGCCACCACCACCGGACGCGCGTGCGCGGGGCGGGTCAGCGACCAAGTAACGCGAGTGGCGCGTGCTGAGGCACCCATGTACAAGACGTTAGTGCTGGACGCCAATCAACGTAGTGCTCTCGCGACGACACGCTCGCTCGGAAGAAGGGGCATCCATGTCATCGCCGGGGACGAGACGCGATACACGCTGGCGGGCGTCTCGCGCTACTGCGCCGAGCGCCTCGTCTACCCGTCTCCCTACGCCACGCCGCAGTTGTTCGCCGAGGCGCTGGGCGTGGAGGTTCGCAGGCGCGGTGTGCAGATCTTGCTTCCGATGTCGGAGGTGACCACCAGCATCGTGCTCGCGTCAAGGTCGCGTCTCGGAGAAGTCCGCATTCCCTACGCGAACGAAAACGCCTTCAACGTCCTCAGTGACAAGATCAAGCTGCTGGACATTGCGGCGCAGCTGGGTGTTCCGGCACCGCGGAGCCGCGTTGTGCACGACCCCACCGAGGCACCGGCCCTGGCTGCAGAGCTAGGCTACCCCGTGGTGATTAAGCCTGGCCGTTCGCGCATCCTCGCCGGACAACACTGGCTAGCTACGTCCGTGCGCTACGCTGGCAGTCGAGAGGACCTGGAAAGGATCGTTGCCGCCGACCCGATCTTACGATGGCATCCGTTTCTGTTGCAGGAACTCATTAGCGGCACTGGCCAAGGGGTGTTCGCCCTCTACCACGCAGGGCAACCCGTCGTCTTCTTCGCGCATCGGCGAATTCGCGAAAAACCGCCGTCCGGAGGGGTGAGCACGCTCTCGGAGAGCTGCAGCCCCGAACCCATGCTGGTCGAGTACAGTAAGTGCCTCCTCAATTACGTGGCCTGGGACGGTGTGGCTATGGTCGAGTACAAGGTCGATCGCGACGGGAAACCCTTTCTGATGGAGATCAATGCTCGATTCTGGGGATCGTTGCAGTTGTCAATCGACGCGGGCGTCGACTTCCCGTTCCTGGTCTATCTAGCAGCGACTGGCGCAACGCCGTTGCACAGCGGCTCGTACCGTACTGGCATTTGTAGCCGTTGGCTGTTGGGTGATCTGGACCATCTCTATCTGCGCATCAAGCATTGCCGCAATCAAGGTAGCCCTCAGGGTCCCATTTGGCGCGCCGTGCTGGATTTTCTGAACTTCCGGTCCCGCGACACGCTTTTCGAGGTTAACCGCTGGGACGATCCGATGCCGTTCCTCTACGAGCTGGCTGCCTATCTAGGCATCATCCGCCTCCTGCCGGCGCAGTCCGGCCCGTACCCCGTCGGATGACGAGGCAACGACACAGGTCTGCCATGCTGAACCGGGTGCGCACGATCCTCGATAATCGCTACGGTGGCCCCCGGGGCTGCGTGCTACATTTCAGTGCTCTCGTACGGTACTACCTCGGGGCCTGGCGGCGCTATCGTGCCATCGACTGGGCCCGCGTGCGCCGGCTAGTGTTGGTGTGCGTGGGCAACGTCTGCCGGAGCCCTTACGCGGCCGGCCGTGTTCAACAACTCGGACTGGAATCCCTGTCCTTCGGGCTCGACGTGCGCAAATCGGCGCCGGCCGATGCGGTTGCGCAAGTCGTCGCTGGGCAGCGCTCGGTCGATCTCAGCCGACACCGGTCCCAGCCGCTGCAGCCGGGCGATCTACGGGACACGGATCTCGTAGTCCTTATGGAGCCGGGACACTTGCGGACTCTCAAGGAACTCGCACCCGAGCTCCCATGCCAGACGACGCTGCTCGGGCTGTGGTGCCCCTCACCTCACCCGCACGTGTTCGACCCGCTTGGACGATCGGCCGAGTACTTCGCTGAGTGTTACTCACTCATTGATAAAGGACTCGGGCGTATGGTGGAGTTGCTCAATGAGCACATCAGGAGCTAAAAGTGACGGCTAGCATGGTGGGTGACATGCGATTCGATCGACACATCGGGTCGCTCGCCTAGCGCTCTTGCGCCATCCATGAAGATTCTCTGGCTTTCGCATCTCGTGCCCTACCCTCCCACGGGGCTCGGTGTTCTGCAGCGCAGCTACAACCTGATCCGCGAGCTCGCACTCTGGCACGAAGTCCACGTGCTCGGATTCGTCCAACGACAACTCTTCGAGGACATCGGCATAAACGCGACCGCCGGGACGCGCGCGGGCAGCACCGAGCTCCTCGGCTTTTGCAAGGAGGTCGAGTTTCTTCCCATATCCTCCGACCGGAATCGCCTCGGGAAGCTCACCCTGGCGGCGAAAAGCCTGTTCACCCGCGACCCTTACTCGATCAATTGGCTAAAGTCGCACCAGATGCTGCGTACCGCGCTCGACTGGCGTGATCGCGGTCGGTTCGATCTAGTCCATTTCGACACTATTAGCCTTGCGCCCTATCACGGGATTTTCGCCGATCACGCGACCACCCTCGATCACCACAACATCGAGTCGCATATGTTGTTGCGCAGAGCCGCTCTGGAGGCGAATCTGGTGAAACGAGCGTACTTTTGGCAGGAGGGCGAAAGGCTGGCCCGATACGAGGCGCGCATGTGCCCGAAGTTTGATCTTCAGATTACTTGCTCGAGGTTGGACAGCGAGCGCCTGCTGGCACGAATACCGGGCCTTGAGGTGTCCGAGATCCCGAACGGCGTGGACGTTGCCTATTTCAGACCGGACGGCCGTGAACCCTCACCCAGGAGTGTGGTCTTTGCGGGGAATCTTTCCTGGTATCCCAATGCCTCGGCTATGCTGTTTTTTGCAGAACGAGTCTGGCCGCTGCTGCGTGCTGTCGTGCCGGACGTGACCATGCACGTCGTGGGTGCCAAGCCGCCGGCAACACTCACGGATTTAGCCGAGGCTAATCCGAATTTCCGGGTTCACGGATTTGTCCCTGACGTCCGGCCATATTTGAACGATGCGTCGGTGTACGTCTGTCCCATCATGGACGGCGGGGGCACGAAACTTAAGGTCTTGGATGCTCTCGCCACGGGCAAGGCGCTCGTCGCGCATCCGGTCGCGTGCGAGGGAATAGACGTCACTGATGGTAAGACTGTGTTGTTCGCGCGTACCGCGGAGGAGTTCGTGCAACATATCAGCGGTTTGTTCGCTAATCGGGAACGTGCCCGGGCCATGGGAGCAGCCGCGCGCGAGCTCGCCATATCCGGCTATTCCTACGGAAGCATCGGCATGCGCCTCGGTCAGGTTATGGAGCAATGCCACGACGTCTGGTCACGTCGTCTGCATGGCAAGTCGACGTCGCTCGCGAAGACCGGTTGATGCACGAGGTAATCATGCACACGTTCTCTGGGATGGATCTGGGGTGGGATTAAGAACACGGGCGAAAGGGTGAGGCTGCTCGTTGACGCGGCACCGAACGCTTGTTTGATTTTCTCGGAAGGAAGGGTATTGGAATGAAAGTACCGGAAAGCATCAGGACATTCTTCGACGAAAACGTCGGGGACTACGAAGCAAAGCATTATGGGGCGCAGGTGCGCTCGTTTATGATGGTCCGTCAGACCCGAATCCTGGAAGTAGTGGATTCGCTTGGTCTGCCGCGCGGTGCAAAGGCGCTCGATGCCGGTTGCGGACCGGGCTATCTTCTCGAGGCGTTGGCACGCCGCGGTTTCCAGGTCTATGGACTGGATGCGGCTGAGGGCATGGTGCGCAGCACAAGGGCGAGGTTGACGGCAGCTAATCCGGAATATTCATGCACTCTGGAAGTCGGCAATATCGAAAAGCTACCCTTTGGGAACAAAACGTTCGATCTGGTGTGCTCAGCCGGCGTTATCGAATATCTGCGTGAGGACAGGACCGTCTTGGGAGAACTGTTTCGCGTTCTCCGGCCGAGCGGCGCGCTGATCCTGCCGGTCACCAACTTCTGGTCGCCCGTGAATTACCTTGACTTCTTCGTTGAGTTTCTCAAGCGACAACGGTGGTTCTTGCGCCCCTTCAATGCCGTCTGGCGGCGCCTGGGGCATAGACCGGTGCTTTCGAGGCACTTCCGCGTTCGTCGCCACCGTCCCGCGAACCTCATGCGGTCGCTGGCCGAAGCGGGCTTCGTGTTGAGGGACCAAGTTTATTTCTATTTCTTGCCTTGGCCGCGGCCGCTCGACAGGTTGTTCCCGAAGGCCACGGCGGCCGTGGAGCGAAGCTTGGAGCCGTATGGCCGTTCGTGGATAGGCACGTTCGCGGAGGGATATCTCACCCTGTCTATCAAACCTGCCAATGGACCTTAGCCCACATGCTCCCCTCACCAGCCAACGTGGCCGATCGCTTTTACCAGGGATGCCAGGCGGGTGGTTGCCTTATCAGCAACGCATGCCAATGATATCGACCTTTGCCATAAAACATATCCTTGCGCGAGCAATCGGGGCTTGCTCGAACCTCGATGCTCGGCTGATTCGATCACGTCAGCGCTACATCATTTGCTATCACCGGATCATACCGGAGCAGGTGGCGCGGGCGGAGCATTCCCACGACACATTATGGGTCACCCCGAAAACGTTTGAAGAACAGGTCCACTGGATGCAACGGATCGGGGAGATTGTCCCCTACGAAAGGATCCTCGATATGTCGACGCCAAACGACCGGCCGCTGTTTGTCATTACCTTCGATGATGGTTGGAAGGACAACTACGACTACGCTTTCCCGATCCTCAAAAAATACCGTGCACCGGCGATCATCTTTCTGGTGACAGCTGCCATAGACACTGGCGAGCTTTTCTGGCCGGAGGATGTTGTTACCAAGACGCAGCGGGTCATCGATGCAGGGGACAGCGAACGCGTTAAGGCCGCGCTATCACTCTTGTGTCCACCTGGATGTCATCTTGACCCCGATAAGCCGCTGGCAGATCAGGCCGAGATCTGCGTCGAGGCCCTCAAGCTATTGACCGATATGGAACGCAAACACCGAATTGCAGCCTACCACGATGTCATCGGAATGCAACAGGCGCCTTTGCAGGGATATATCCTGACGTGGGATCAGATCCGGGAAATGCAGGCCGACGGGATCGCCTTTGGTTCACATACGCACACCCATCGAATACTGAAATATGCAAGTCCCGAGAAGATTGAAGAAGAGCTGATCCGGTCACGCGATATCATTTCAAGTGAAGTGGGCAAACCGGTCGAAGCGTTTGCCTATCCAAACGCACGATATAATGGCAACGAAGGGGAAATCCTGGCGCGGTGTGGCTATCGGTACGCATTCCGCCTTCACAATTTGTCACTGTGTCATCATTCCGATCCTTATTATATCCCTCGAATCATCGGTTATGAGGCAATAACCCGCAACCCGCATTTTTTCAAGCTACAATTGCTGGAAGCCCCCTTTTTCTAGAATTCGACTTTCCCGGAGGTTACCGTTCGTGCGATTCAAGTTGGCGGGCGTCATGGACGAGGATCCGTTTGACCCCCGTACCTGGTCCGGATCGAGCCTCTATTTCTTCAACGCGTTCAAGCAACACGGGGTGTTACAGGAAGCTGTCTCCGCGCAGGCCTCCAAGGGGATCCAGTACCTGTACAAACTCGCGAGTTTCCAGCCGGACATGGTGCGATGGAAATTCAAGTATTACCTCAGCCTAGGGTGTTACCGCCAAATGACGCGTGCCGCGAAGCGGAATCTGGATCGCGTGGATGTCGACGCCTATGAGGTGATCCTGCAGGTGGGGGCATGGTATGACATGACCGGTTACAAAGGTAAACTGGTTGTTTCTTATCACGACGCCAATCTGTCCACGCTGCTTGCGAGCCCTTATGGCTACCCGCGTATCAGTGCAGCCTATATTGCACGCACGTTAAAGTATGAGCGCGACCTTTACCAGCGCATCGACCTCATATTCCCGATGAGCCGTTGGCTGGCCGACTCCTTCATTCGGGACAATGGTGTGGACGCTTGGAAGGTCCATCCGGTCGGTGCCGGCATTAACCTTCCCTATGTGCGGGAAGTCAAGGAGAAATCCTACGATGCCCCGAGGGTCCTGTTTGTCGGCAAGGATTTCGAGCGCAAAGGAGGACGCTTTTTGCTGGATGCCTTTGCCCACGTGCGGCGTGAGATCCCCAACGCCGAGCTAACAATCATCGGACCCGGGATCGCAACGCCCCCCGAAGGTGTCCGTTGCGTCGGCTTCTTGTCAAAGACCAACTCCGTGGACATAGAGCGCCTCCTCGACGAATACGAGCGCGCTTCGGTATTCGTAATGCCCTCCCTCTACGAGCCCTTTGGCATCGTCTTCGCCGAGGCCATGGCACACCGCTTGCCGTGTATCGGCACCAACATCTGCGCCATGCCCGAAATAATCGACGATGGACTGACCGGCTATTGCGTTCCTCCGGGTGATTCCGCTGCGCTGGCCGCGCGGCTCCAGAGCCTGTTGCGCGATCCGGCCTCATGCCGCGAGCTCGGAGAGCGGGGCTTCAAGAAATACCGCCGTAACTACACCTGGGCTGCTGTTACCGGGCGAATGTGCGCCGCGATCGAGAACCGATTAGGTGGGCTGTAACAGGGCTAGGTTGTGCCGCGTGCGCCCGGCCCGAGCCCGAGACGCCCGGGGAGGTCCAGGGCAAGATCATGGGTACGGTTCCCAGGGCTTCCTGGGACGCGGTAGTTGCCATATCAGGTATAGAGTTGTTTTAATAAAAGCCGCCCATATTCCTGCAGCGATTTTACCAGCGTATTTTGTTTAGGCATCGCGACGCCGCCTATCAATTCTCAGCATGGCGCGCCGCCTCTTTCAACCCCCGTACACCCAGACTCAATTAAAGCTCGCAGGGTCAGATTGACAGTGTAAGAATTTAGGTTGGTTGTGGAAATGAACACACGAGGATTACTAAAGGTGGTTGTTGACCCTTACCGTGTTTACAAATACGTCAAACCACGTCTGAAGGGACTCTGGTACAAGCTTTATTTCGGTACTTTTAAGCCAGGGCGGGTAATGATCGGCAGGAATTTCGCGGTCTTAGGCAGCATCATCATCAAGGGGCCGGGCAAGGTCATCATCGGGAATGACGTGAATTGCGGCATGCATGTCACGCCATGGACCTACGACCCTGACGCGGTCATTCGGATAGGTGACAATGTTTTCCTGAACGGCACGCGCTTCGCCTGCGCCAAGGGTATCGAGATCGGGGACAACTGCATAATCGCGGACTGCCGCATCATGGACACGGATTTTCACAGCACCCACCCCGCCCACCGCCACGATTCTAGATTCGTTAAGGCCTCCCCCATCGTCATTGGCCGGAATGTCTGGGTAACGGCGAACTGCTTTGTCCTGCAAGGCGTGCGGATCGGCGATAATTCGACCATCTCGGTCAATTCCGTCGTGATACGGGATGTGCCTGCTGACTGCATTTGTGGAGGCAACCCCGCGCAGGTCATCAAGCGATTTTATGCCAGCGACTCGCGGGTGGCGTCTCTATGAAAAGTAGAATAAATAACGTGATGGATAACGTCCTCAGGCACCTAAAGTTTGCATTAATTCCACGTGGGCCGATCCTCGACATTGGTTCCGGGGGGGCTCCATTCTGGCGTTCTAATGTCCTCATGGATCGATACGTGGATAACGACATTCAGCGTCCCGCTGCGCTGATTGTCGACCGATCCATGGTCTGTGGCGATATCCATGCCATTCCATTTCAGAACAAGTCCTTCAACTTCGTCCACTGCTCGCACGTGCTTGAACATGTCCAAGACCCAGCCAAGGCGATAGGCGAAATGATGCGCATCGCGAAAGCGGGTTACATCGAGACACCATCCGCGTTCCAGGAGTTAGCTATACTCAACTTTCCATTTCACCGCTGGTTCGTCACCCGTAAGAATAACGTTCTCATTTTCCGGGAGAAATCGGAGAATCTACGGCCGGAATACGCAATGCTGACTGAACTCCTAATCGAATCGTTGACGGAAGAACACACAAAGCGTTCTCCCTTTGAAAGGATCCTGTTCATTAAGCACTTCTGGGAAGAATACGTTCAATTCCAAGTCGAACGAAGTCTTAACGCGATTAGACCTTTCGACATGGAGTCGAACGTTGAAATTAAGGACGCCGCCGAAGCCGCCACCCCTACGCTCGAGTATAGGCTGAAGCGTAAGCTTGAGTATGCACTACGGGCTGCCTACAAAGTGGACTTCAACTACCTAGAATTTCTAGCTTGTCCAATCTGCAAGTCCGCGGTTAAGATAAAAAAAGAGGTGGTGGAATGC
>JBOIDH010000061.1:0-9444 GCA_050740495.1 Gammaproteobacteria bacterium
GGATGTCGCCGCGTTGCTGGCCGTGCTGAAGCGGGGCAGACTTTTCATCTCCGGCGACACCGGTCCCTTTCATTGCGCCGCTGGGCTGGGAGTGCCGGTGATCGGGCTATTCGGCACCGACAACTCCCTCGCTCATGCCGCTCCTTTGTATCGCTCAGAGCAAGTCATCCGAGGCGGTCCATGCACGTGCGACGGACATTCCGATACGTGCTACAGCAGTCAGCCGTGTATGGCGGCCATTTCTCCGGATGATCTGTTGCGGCGCGTGCAGCAGGTTCTGGCATCGGTCGTTGGACGAGGCTGTGCGGATTTTAGCTGCTGAAGGTGATCTGAGTGGGACGCTAGAACGTGCGATCTGGCGGTAATTGGCGGTCATTTCTGCTGGCAGCGGCAATTGAATATTTCGTCGCCATAGACGGGGATTTTTTCCAGAAATCGCAGCGGCGGATTAGTCAAGCTATGGAAGAGAAAGAGGGGGAGACGCCAAATGGTCCCGAAAACTGGCGCCTCGGGCTAATAAATGGCCCGAAAATTCCCCGATCCTGGACCTGCGTGTTGACAGCTAACAGGTCGAGTCGTACCTTCCCTATTGAAAAAAAGGCCTTTTAAAATCCCTATTCCCATTCCCTATTCCCGTTACCTGGCCCGAAGCCAGTGACTTCTTCTCGTTCTCGGCTCTTGGTTAACCGCTTGACGCATTTGTTCTACCGGTATATCGCCCATGAGAAGTTCCTGGTGGCGGACTGTCCTAAGTACGGGCTCAAGTTCAGATTCTTTATTCGCGATGGCGTGGGCAGAGATATCTACTATAAGTATGGCGTCTATGCTGAGGATTTTATAACCGAGCACGTATTGAAAGACCTGGACTTGAAAGATGGGGATCTGGTCATCGATATCGGCAGCAACATCGGCTGGTATTCTTTAGTGCTCTCCGCACGAGCCCGCCCTACGGTCCTTTCCTTCGAACCCGATCCCTTGAATTTCTCGCTGCTGGAACACAACATCCAGATCAACGGGCGGCAGAACATCCGGAGTTTGACAAAGAAGAGTCGGTAAAAACATTGTACCTCTACAAGAGTTATAACCTCGGCAGACATTCGTTTATACCCCATGAAAAATCCACCGGATCCGTTGAGGTGAAAACGGTCGTGCTGGATAAGTTTCTCCAAGAAGTGGGATTCGGGGGAAAGCCGGTGAAGTTCCTGAAGATCGACATTGAAGGTTACGAATACCCTGCTTTACTGGGAGCGGAGAAAACCTTGCGGAATACCTCCGCCGTACTCAGCGAATTCTCGCCCTCGGCCATGAAAACGATCGAGCAAGACCCCATGGACCTGGTTCGTTACCTGCAGAACCTCGGATTTACCCCAGCCCACTTCGAGCAAAGCGGATTGTCGGCGTGCGATTTTGAATCGATGATTAAATCGCAGAATGTTTTCAACCTGTTATGGAGACGTCTTTGAAACATGAAATAGGGCGGGTGCAACCGCTGCTAAAACACAAATCGCTGCGGTTGCAGCGCACCATGAAGCTCGGGTAAATCCGTCTCGAAAAGGCTTTCGCTGGTCCATTCGCTGGGTCCGGCGCGTGTAATGAGACGTGCGTCCATGATCGGGGACTGGCCGACCACGATAAATAGCCGCCCCTTGAGTGTCAGTTGCTGCTGAAAATGCTGAGTCAAAATGGGCACCGATCCGGTCACCGCGATGACATCGTAAGGTCCCCCGGAGTCATGGGTTTCAAAGCCGTTACCTACGGCAAGCTTGATGTTAGTGATTCCTTGTCGCCGGAGGAGGATTTTGGCCCGCTGGGTAAACTCCGGATTAATTTCCAAGGTCGTCACCTGGCTCCCGAGCGTGGCGAGCAAGGCGCTTACATAAGCGCTGCCCGTGCCTATTTCAAGAATACTGTCCCTGGGCTCGATGGCGAGCGCTTGCAGCATGCGGGCCTCAACCTTCGGGGCCATCATGAATTCCCCGGCGCCAAGCGGGATACACATATCCGCAAACGCCAGTTGGCGAAACTCGCCCGGAACGAACATCTCGCGCGGCACCTCGGCCAGCAATTCGAGCACGCGCTCGTCCAGCACTTCCCAGGGCCGGATTTGCTGCTCAATCATATTGAATCTCGCTTGCTCGGCATTCATAAGATGCGACGGCTCGTAGAATGGGGGGATTCAAGCGGCTTGCACAACTGGGATTTTATTATATAGTGTGCTCTTACTGTTCGCAGCTAGGGGTGCCCCGGATGCGTGACGCCGGGCTGAGAGATACCCTTCGAACCTGATCCGGTTAGTACCGGCGTAGGGAAGCGCTACAGCTCGCCGAATCCCTACGCCTCCATGAATAGAGCGAGGTGTAGCCATGAATGCCGTCCCCGAGCGGGTATCCGATGACATCGGTGGTCTTGACGCCGAAGCGCTGAAACCGTTCCCCAACTCGCGTAAGAGCTACGCCGTCGGGCGTGCAGCGGATATCAAGGTGCCGATGCGGGAGGTTACGCAATCGCCAGCGGTGACCTCATCAGGCACGGAACCAAACCCAAGCATTTCCCTTTACGATACCTCGGGGCCATACTCCGATCCGAGTATCACGATCGATATTCGCCGGGGTTTGTCCGCATTGCGCCGAGAATGGATCCTAGAACGCAAGGACACCGAAGCACTGCCCGCACCTTACTCCGCCGATGGCCGCCGCTTCGATGCGGCCAACGGAGGTTTCACGCCGCGGCGGCCGCCACGGCGCGCGAAACCCGGCGCCACCGTCACTCAAATGCACTACGCGAAACGCGGGATCATTACCCCGGAAATGGAATTCGTGGCCGTACGTGAAAACCTGTGCTTACAAGAGATCCAGGACCCGAGGCCAGGCATGCTCCATCGCGGGACCAGGTTTGGCGCGGAGATCCCCGAGGTGCTCACGCCGGAATTAGTGCGCGCTGAAATCGCTCGGGGGCGGGCGATCATTCCCGCCAATATCAATCACCCCGAGCTCGAGCCCATGATTATCGGCCGCAATTTTCTCGTTAAGATTAACGCCAACATCGGCACTTCGGCGGTGAGCTCCGGGATCAACGAAGAAATCAATAAGATGGTCTGGGCCACGCGCTGGGGCGCCGATACGGTCATGGACCTCTCGACCGGTAAGCATATTCACGAAACGCGCGAGTGGATCCTTCGCAACTGCCCCGTGCCCGTCGGCACCGTCCCGATCTACCAGGCGCTCGAAAAGGTGGACGGTAAGGCCGAGGATCTGACCTGGGAAATCTACCGCGACACGCTCATCGAACAGGCGGAGCAGGGCGTCGATTATTTTACGATCCATGCCGGCGTGCGGCTGGGGTACATTCCGCTGACCGCGCGCCGCGTGACCGGAATCGTCTCGCGCGGTGGTTCGATCATGGCCAAGTGGTGCCTGGCGCATCACCGGGAAAACTTCCTGTACCAGAGGTTCGAAGAGATTTGCGAGATCATGAGGGCCTATGATGTGGCCTTTTCGCTCGGCGATGGGCTACGTCCGGGCTCGATTGCGGATGCCAACGACGAAGCGCAGTTCGCGGAGCTGAAGACTCTGGGCGAGCTCACCCGTACGGCCTGGAAGCACGATGTCCAGCTGATGATCGAGGGGCCGGGCCACATCCCCATGCAGCTCATTCGCGAGAACATGGAGCGGGAGTTACAAGAATGTCACGAGGCGCCCTTCTATACCTTGGGTCCGCTGACCACCGACATCGCCCCCGGCTACGACCATATCACCTCGGCCATCGGCGCGGCCATGATCGGTTGGTTTGGTACGGCCATGCTTTGTTATGTCACCCCCAAGGAACACTTGGGATTACCGGATAAAAACGACGTTAAGGAGGGGATCATCGCCTATAAGATCGCCGCCCATGCGGCCGACCTGGCGAAAGGACACCCGGCGGCGCAATTGCGAGACAACGCCTTGTCGAAAGCGCGTTTCGAGTTTCGTTGGGAAGACCAGTTTAACCTCGCGCTCGATCCCGAGCGCGCACGCGCTTTTCACGACGAGACCTTGCCGAAAGAGGGGCACAAACTCGCCCACTTCTGCTCGATGTGCGGCCCGCAATTTTGTTCCATGAAGATCACCCAAGACGTACGCGCCTATGCGCTGGAGCACGGCATCCAGGATTTAGGCCGGGCGCTGGAAGCCGGTTTACAGACCAAGGCTGAAGAGTTCAAGGAGCAAGGCGGCGATCTGTATCGCGCCCTATGAGGCGTCGGTTTGCCAACGAACGCGGATCATGTTTAAGCGCTTAAAAGAGGACATCGCCTGCGTATTCGAGCGCGATCCCGCCGCTCGTACATTTTTCGAGGTGTTGACCACCTATCCGGGGCTGCACGCCATCGTCCTGCACCGGATCAGCCACCGGCTCTGGAAGCGGGAATGGATGTGGCTGGCGCGCATGCTCTCGCACCTCGGACGCTGGCTCACGGGCATCGAGATCCATCCGGGCGCTTCGATCGGCCGCCGCTTTTTCATCGATCACGGCATGGGAGTGGTGATCGGGGAGACCTCGGAGATCCGGGATGATTGCACCCTATATCACGGCGTGACCCTAGGCGGCACGTCGTGGAACAAGGGCAAACGCCATCCCACATTGGAAAACAATGTGGTCGTCGGGGCGGGCGCGAAAATCTTGGGACCCATTACCGTCGGTGCGTGCGCGCGCGTGGGTTCCAACGCCGTGGTCGTCCGCGATGTTCCGCCCGGCGCCACGGTGGTGGGCGTTCCCGGACAGCTCGTCGTCCCGCGCGATGAGAAATCGAAGCAACGCGAAGAAACCGCCCGCAGGATCGGCTTCGATGCTTACGGCACGACCA
Organism: Gammaproteobacteria bacterium; assembly: GCA_050740495.1. Classification (GTDB taxonomy): domain Bacteria; phylum Pseudomonadota; class Gammaproteobacteria; order JACCXJ01; family JACCXJ01; genus USCg-Taylor. Next base: position 4,841 of record JBOIDH010000061.1, read on the forward strand.
AGGACATGCCCGATCCGGTGGCCAACGCGATCCACTCCCTGCTCGATCACATCCACGCGATCGAGTCGCAGATTGAAAGCCTGCGCAAGGCCGTGAGCGAGCGAGGGATCGATCTACCAGTGGCGCCCGGCGAGCCGGCTTCCGCCGAAGGAGCTGTCGTGGATCGGCGCGCCTCCCGTCCTTAGGCCGGTCATTTGAAATCTACCAATGCTTTACTTGCATGGCATAATAGTTGACTAAATTACTCAGATATGGGATGCTGCGTTGAGATATATCTAGCGTATAGGTTTTGAGGAAATGCGACTGACAACGAAGGGCCGGTACGCCGTGACGGCGATGCTCGATCTTGCGATTCACCAGGACGGCGGCCCCATCGCCTTGGCGGATATCTCTTTGCGCCAGGGAATTTCCCTGTCCTATCTCGAGCAACTGTTCGCGCGCTTGCGCAAGAGCGGGCTGGTCAACAGTGCGCGCGGCCCGGGCGGGGGTTATCGGCTGGGCCGGACGGCGCAGAGCATCTCGATTGCGGAAGTCATCCGATCCGTGGATGAAAGCGTCGATGCGACGCGTTGCGGGGGCAAGAAAAATTGCCAAGGGAGTGAGCGCTGCCTGACGCATGATCTGTGGGAGGATTTGAGTCATGAAATTTACGCGTTTCTGAGCAGGATCACCTTGGGTGAGCTGGTCAGCAGGCGTAGCGTGCGCGCGGTTTCGGCGCGTCAAGAGAACCAGATCCTGCGGCTGCAGGTGCCGTTCACGCGCGCCACGACGTTCCGGAATCTTATAGAGCGTGAGGGTTGAGTACCATGTCGATCATGCTGACCGAGCGGGCCGCATCCCACGTGAAGCGGTTCTTGGAAACCAAGGGCCAAGGGATCGGGCTGCGTCTCGGTGTGAAACCGACGGGGTGCTCGGGGTATGCGTACCAGATCGAGGCCGCGGAGAGTGTCGGCGCAGAGGACGCCGTATTCGAGTCGAATGGCGTGAAGCTTATCGTTGATGCGAAGAGTCTTCCTTACCTTTCCGGTACCGAGCTCGATTATGTGCGCGAGGGCTTGAATGCCGCATTCAAGTTTCGCAATCCGAACGTGAAAGATACCTGCGGTTGTGGTGAAAGCTTTAACGTCTAAGCACGCACGGTAACAGAGGACTCCCGATGGCCACCCAACCCCACGAAGTCGAAGCCCTGATCCGCAAAGAGTACGAAGCGGGTTTTTACACGGATCTCGACGCCGACACACTGCCCCCGGGTCTCGACGAGGAGGTGATCCGGCTTATTTCCAGCAAGAAGAATGAGCCGGAGTGGTTGTGCGAATGGCGGCTTAGCGCCTATCGGCACTGGCTCACGCAGAAAGAACCGCGGTGGGCTACGGTGGTTCACCCGCCCATCGATTATCAGGGCATTTCCTATTATTCGGCGCCCAAGACCAAGAAGGACGGTCCTAAGAGCTTGGAGGAGGTGGATCCGAAATTACTCGAGACTTACGAGAAGCTCGGGATCCCGCTGCACGAGCGCGCGATTCTCGCCGGGGTCGCGGTCGATGCCGTCTTTGACAGCGTCTCGGTCGCCACCACGTTCAAGGAACGGCTCGCGAAGGCCGGTGTTATCTTCTGTTCCTTTTCCGAAGCGGTGCACAATCACCCCGATCTCGTCCGGCGGTATTTAGGATCGGTCGTGCCGGTGGAAGACAATTTCTTTGCGGCTCTGAATTCGGCGGTCTTCACGGACGGTTCGTTCTGCTACGTGCCGAAGGGCGTGCGGTGCCCGATGGAGCTGTCAACTTATTTCCGCATCAATGCCGCCAACACGGGCCAGTTTGAACGTACCTTGATCATCGCCGAGGAAGGCAGCCACGTCAGCTATCTTGAAGGTTGTACGGCGCCCATGCGCGATGAAAACCAATTGCACGCGGCGGTGGTCGAACTGGTGGCCCTGGATAACGCCCAGATCAAATATTCGACGGTGCAGAACTGGTATCCCGGGGATGAGAACGGCAAGGGCGGGATCTATAACTTCGTGACCAAACGCGGGGAGTGCCGCGGCCACAACTCGAAGATCTCTTGGACGCAGATCGAAACGGGATCGGCGATCACCTGGAAATACCCGAGTTGCGTGCTCAGAGGAGATAATAGCAGCGGCGAATTTTATTCGGTGGCGTTGACCAATCATTACCAGCAAGCCGACACCGGGACCAAGATGGTCCACCTCGGCCGCAACACTCGCAGCACGATCATCTCGAAGGGGATTTCCGCGGGCCGGGGCAGGAACGCCTACCGCGGGCTCGTGCGCATCGCCAAGAGCGCCGCAAACGCCCGCAACTACACGCAGTGTGATTCGCTCCTCATGAGTGATCGCTGCGCCGCGCATACCTTTCCGTACATCGAGGTCAAAAACCCTAGCGCGCGCGTGGAACACGAAGCGACGACCTCCAAGATCAGCGAGGATCAATTATTTTATTGCCGCCAGCGGGGCATCGCGGCGGAAGACGCAATCAATATGATCGTCAATGGTTTCTGCAAAGAGGTTTTCAAAGAGCTGCCCATGGAGTTCGCGGTCGAGGCCCAGAAGCTGTTGAGCGTAAGCCTGGCCGGGGCGGTCGGCTGAGAGTTTGTGAAAAAACCTACTGCGCTCGGGATCTCGCGTTCCGGCGGTGCTCGGAATCCTCATGTATTTCAACATACACTCCGGTTCCTGTGCTCCGACGGAACACGATCTCCCTTCGCTCGCGACGGTTTTTTCACAAACTCTGAGCCGCTACGTGTCCGGCACCTAGGTCGTATCTAACATGCTGGCCATCTCGAACCTGCATGTGTGTGTAGACGGGAAACCGATCCTGCGCGGGATCGACCTCGAGGTCCGCCCGGGCGAAGTGCACGCCATCATGGGTCCCAACGGCTCTGGGAAGAGCACCCTTGCCCATGTGCTCGCCGGTCGCGACGTGTACGAGGTCACGCAAGGGACGGTGCTTTATGATGGCGCCGATCTCTTGGCGATGCCACCCGAGGACCGCGCACGCCGGGGGATGTTCCTGGCCTTTCAATACCCGGTCGAGATCCCCGGGGTCAATAACGCCTATTTCCTCAAGGCGGCTCTCAACGCGGCACGCAGATACCGCGGCCTAACGGAACTTGATGCCGTCGAGTTCCTCAGTCTCGTCAGGGAAAAGATGAAGCTCGTTCATCTCGATGAAGCACTGCTCAAACGCTCGGTGAATGAGGGCTTTTCCGGTGGAGAGAAGAAACGCAACGAGATTTTCCAGATGGCGGTCTTGGAACCGCGCCTGGCTATCCTCGATGAAACCGACTCGGGATTGGATATCGATGCCTTAAAGATCGTGGCGGAAGGAGTTAACCGCCTCCGGGGCGCTGATCGAAGCATCATCGTCGTGACCCATTATCAACGGCTCTTGAACCATGTCTTACCCGATGCCGTGCACGTCCTGTCGGAGGGCCGCATTATCAAGTCGGGTCAACGCGATCTGGCGCTCGAGTTGGAAGAGCGGGGTTACGATTGGCTTAGGCCAAACGCGCTGGCATGACTGGGACTATGGCCAGCCATTATGCGGAGGAGTTCGCTCGCGCCGAGGGCGGGTTGGTCGGTGCGGACAGCGGATGGTTCAAAGCCGCGCGCAGGCGGGCCTTGACGCACTTTGGCCGGATCGGATTTCCGACTCTGCGGGACGAACAATGGAAATACACCAGTGTTGCTCCGATCGAAAGCCGGTCCTTTCGCCTCGCCAGGCGTCCACGGAACGGCCTGGATGTCGCGGAGCTTGATCGGCTGCGGCTGACCGAGGCGCACGAATTGGTATTCGTCAACGGCTATTATTCGGCCCAGTTGTCGCGGCTTGCGTCCCTGCCGGCGGCGGTGAGCGTCGCGCCCCTGAGCGAGGCGTTGGCACAGAAGAGCTTGCAAGAACACATAGAGCGCCGGGCGGAACAACCCAGCAATGGGTTTGCGGCACTGAATGCCGCCTTCCTCAGCGACGGCGTGCATATACATGTGGGTCCAGGGATTGATCTGAAGCCAGTGCTACATCTTTTGTTTATCACCACATCGTCGGGATCCCCGATGGCCTTTTTCCCCCGAGTATTCATCGAAGCCGGGGCGACCTCACGCGTGCTCATCATCGAGCATTACGCCGGGCTCGCCCCCGAGGAGTATTTCACCGATGCGCTCACGGAAATTAATGCGGGGCCGGGGGCAACGGTCGAACACTACAAGTGGCAAATGGAGGGTGCGAGGGCTTATCACATCGGCCAGATGCTGGTTCACCAGCAGCGTGAGAGCCGTGTCACCTCCTATTCAGTATCGCTCGGGGCCGCGCTCGCCCGCCATGATATCGCGGTTAGCCTGGCTGGCGAAGGCGCGGGGGCAAGCTTAAACGGTCTCTACATGGCAGAGGGGCGCCAGCATGTGGATCACCATACCAGCATCGACCACCAGCAGCCCCACACAAGCAGCGTTGAGTACTATAAGGGCGTGCTGGCCGGCCATGCGCGTGGGGTCTTTGACGGCAAGGTCGTGGTCCGTGAAGGCGCGCAAAAAGCCGATGCGCAGCTGACCAATAAAAACCTGCTGCTCTCCGAGCATGCCGAGATGG
>JBOIDH010000062.1:0-9433 GCA_050740495.1 Gammaproteobacteria bacterium
CTCGACCAGATGACTGCCGATCAACTTTTGGCTGACATTTTCGCCCATGCTTCAGCCTCCTTTCTTTCGTGGGGAAAGCGGGCGGGGTGTTCACGACGTTCCGCCGCCGGACTTGCCCGTTTCCATTCGACTCATGGTCTCAAGCGCAAGGTTCGCATGCGCGTAGGCGCCGCCTGCGCGCATTTCCGCGGCGACCCAAATCGCTTCCATCACCTCCTGCTCGGTCGCACCGTGGTTCACTGCAAGCTCGGTGTGGCCGCGAATGCAGTACGGACATTGGGTGACGTGGGCCACCGCGACCGCGATCAACTGCTTGGTCTTGACGGGCAGCGCGCCCTCGGCGAATACCCGTTGGCTGAAGGCCTTGAACGCGGCGGCAATCTCGGGGGCGAGCTGGGCCCGTTTGCGTGCGAGATCTTTGCTGAGTGGGGGATAAAGGTCCATGTTGTCTCCTCGTTCAAATCGAAAATGCGAATCGGCTAAATCCGACGGGGAATAGGGATTTCAAAAGTCCTGTTTCTTCAAAAGGGAAGATACGGCTGGACCTGTTAGCTGTCAAACACGCGGGCCCAGGATCGGGGAACGTTCGGGCCGGTCATTGGCCCGAGGCGCCAAGTGTGGGCCGTTTAGGCGTCTCGGGCGAGCGAGGGCCAAGGGGAGGGTTGTCAGCTCAGGGCGCTGAACCGATTCGAATCAGGTGTTGGTTTCGGAGGCGGGCCTGCTTGGCGCCCCGAGGATGGAAAGCCAGGCACAGGGGCTCGTACGAGCGCCAGCCGAAGGCTGGCTGGGGCCGAAGGCGGGCCTGCTTGGCGCCCCGAGGATGGAAAGCCATCTCGCAGCGTTCTCTCGGCAAATACTATTCGATGCGCTGCGAGTATGATTACACTTTCGAAACAGGCGCTGGCGCACATTGATAGGGCTTGCCGCCGTGCGTGGCAAGGCCCTGAATAGGAGGAAAGAGCATAGCAGGCCCCATAGCTCACCGCTGCACTTTCCCGATGAGTGAGGGAGTGAACGCATTGTCGGTGCCGAATCGCATACCAGCCCGCACTTCCGCCGCCCCCGGCAAACCGACGACTCAATCGGCGCACAGGCGTATGGGATTCAATCCCGGAGTGAGCTGGCACCCTCTGGGCGCATTGTTCTTAGCCGGTTGCGGGGGCATCCAGTCGACGCTCGAGCCGGCGGGACGCGGCGCCGAGCGTATCGCCGAGATCTTCTGGGCGATGACCGCGGGCGCCATCGTTATCTGGATCGCCGTGATCGCTCTTGCCATCTATGCCGTCCGGGCTTGCCCCGGTTCCCATGCCGGACGCCGGGCGAACTATTGGATCCTCGGCGGCGGCGCCATTGTTCCCACCATCGTGCTGACCGCGCTGCTGATCTATGGGCTAGCTCCGATACCGGCGCTGTTGGCGCCGGCGCCGGAAGGTAGCCTCAAGATCGCCGTCTCCGGGGAACAGTGGTGGTGGCGGGTTCGCTATGAACCTCACGCCGGCGAACCCGTGGTGCTGGCGAACGAAATCCATTTGCCGGTCGGCGAGCCGGTGGAGTTTCGACTGGAAAGCCCCGATGTCATCCACTCCTTCTGGATCCCTGCGCTCGGCGGCAAGGTCGACATGATTCCGGGTCGCGTGACCCGCCTTGCGTTGACACCGACGAAGATCGGCGTCTTTCGCGGCACCTGTGCCGAATATTGCGGGACTTCTCACGCCTTGATGAGCTTCTATGTCAGGGTCGAAGAAAAAGCAGCCTTCGACCGCTGGCTCATACAGCAACGCGCAACGGCACTGCCGCCAAGCACCCCTCTCGCCAAGCGCGGCCAGGCATCGTTCCTCGCTCATGGTTGCGGCGCATGCCATGCCATCCGCGGCACGCCGGCCGGCGGTGCGGTAGGGCCGGACCTGACTCACGTGGGGAGCCGGCTCAGCATCGGCGCGGGCATCTTGCCCAATGAGCCGAAAGCGTTCCTGCATTGGATCGCCCGCACCGATCAAGCGAAGCCCGGTGTTCTCATGCCGGCCTTCGGAATGCTGCCGAAAGCAGACCTCGAAGCGCTGGCGGTCTATCTGGAAGGACTCCGATGAGCATCGACCCAGGGCCGCTCATAGCGGCCCCACCCGAAGAAGTCCAGCGCGCTCAGACGGAACGACTGCTCGAAGCCTGGAAGCGACCCACCGGCTGGCGCTACTGGTCGGCGGTCAATAACTCGGAAGTGGGCCTATGGTACACCGCGCTGACCTTTTTGTTTCTGCTATTCGGCGGCGTGCTGGCGCTCCTGATACGCATCCAGCTTGCCGTGCCCAACAACGACTTCCTCTCCGCAGAAATGTACAACCAGACCTTCACGGTGCATGGCTCGGTGATGATGTTCCTCTTCGCTATCCCGGTCTTCGAGGCCATCGCGGTCACCTTCCTCCCACAGATGTTGGGCGCGCGCGATCTGCCGTTTCCGCGTCTGTCGGCCTTCGGTTTCTGGTGCTTTCTGCTGGGCGGGATATTTTTGTGCGGCTCGATCTTCTTCGATGCCGCGCCGCGCGGCGGTTGGTTCATGTATCCGCCGCTGGCCTCGACTTATCAGCCCGGCATCGGCACGGACATCTGGCTCTTGGGCTTCTCGTTCATCGAGATCGCCGCGATCGCCGCCGCCGTCGAAATGATCATCGGGGCGCTCAAGACCCGCCCCCCGGGGATGCGCATCAACCTCATGCCGCTCTATGTCTGGTACGTACTGGTCGCGGCGGCGATGATCCTCTTCGCCTTCCCCCCGCTCATCGCCGGGAGCATGCTCATGGAAGTCGAGCGCGCCTTTCACTGGCCGTTCTTCAATCCCGCGGGCGGCGGCGATCCCCTCCTCTGGCAGCATCTCTTCTGGCTCTTCGGCCACCCGGAGGTGTACATCATCTTCCTTCCATCGGTGGCGCTGATTGCGATGATCGTACCGACTTTCGCGCAGCGGCCCATTGTAGGCTACGGATGGATCGTGCTGGCGGCGGTGGGCGTGGGGTTTTTGAGCTTCGGGCTCTGGGTGCACCACATGTTCACGACTGGGTTGCCGGGCATTTCGCTCGGGTTGTTCTCGGCGGCCTCGGAGGCTGTGGCGATCCCGACCGGGGTGCAAATCTTCTGCTTCATCGCGACGCTCGCGGCTGGGCGCGTGGTGCGCTCGGTGCCGATGCTCTATGCCTTCGGCAGCCTGGCGATCTTCGTGCTGGGCGGCTTGACCGGCGTAATGGTGGCGGTAGCCCCGTTCAATTTTCAGGCCCACGACACTTTCTTCGTGGTGGCCCATTTTCACTATGTGTTGATCGGCGGTGCGCTCTTTCCGATCCTCGCCGGTTGTTACTATTTTTTTCCCCTCATCAACGGCAAAAGGCTCTCCGACAAATTGGGAAAGATTGCCTTTTGGCTCGCATTCATCGGCTTCAACGTCGCCTTCCTGCCGATGCACCTGACGGGGCTGCTTGGCATGCCGCGCCGAGTCTTCACCTATCCGGCAAACATCGGCTTCGATGCGCTCAATCTGGTTTCGACCGTCGGCGCGTTTATTCTGGCGGCTGGCCTCGCCGTCGTCTTTTGGGACCTCGTCCGGCCCAAAAAGTCCTATGCGGAGCGCAATCCGTGGCAGGCTGGAACGCTGGAATGGACGCAGGAGATGCCCGGCAAGCCTTGGGGGATCCGATCCATTCCGGAAATCGACAGCCGCTATCCGCTCTGGGATCAGCCGAACTTCCTGCGCGACGTTGACGAAGGCCGCTTCTACCTCCCCGACGCCGAAGAGGGCATGCGCGAAACGATTATGACCTCGGTCATCGATGCGCAGCCCCGGCAATGCATGCGGCTGCCCGGGCCGACCTTCATCACGCTGTGGGCCGCGCTGACGACGGGCGGTTTTTTTATCTTCGGCACTTACCATTGGTGGTGGCCGGCGCTCATCAGTCTGGTGGCGGCGCTCGGCGTGATCCTCTACTGGTTGTGGACGGGGACGGCCATCATCCCGGAGAAAGAAGAAAAAGCGGTGGGCCTCGGCTTAAAGCTGCCGATCTATGTATCGGGTCCCGAGTCGGCAGGCTGGTGGGCCATGTTTATCACGATGCTGGCCATGCTGACCGCGTTCATCTCGCTGGTCTTCGGCTACTTTTTCTTCTGGACGGTGCGCACCGATTTTCCGCCCGATCCGGCGCCCGGGCCAGGGCTCTTCTGGCCTCTCGTGGCGGTACTCTTGCTGCTCGGAGCATGGGCGCAGACGGTGCTGGCAAGGCGCTGGAACGGCAATGACCATGCCGCCGCTTTCTACACCGGGCTATTGTTAGCGAGTATCTTGGCCATCGGCGGGGGAGCAGCGTTGCTCGCCGGCCCGTGGGTCACCGAGCTCGACCCGACCAGCCACGTCTATCCCGCGACGGTCTGGATACTGGTCATCTGGACAACACTCCAGGTCCTGATCGGGGTCATCATGCAACTCTACTGTATAGCGCGTAGAGTGGCAGGACGGATGACGGCGCGTTACGACATCGACATCCACAACGTGGCGCTCTATTGGCACTTCACCGCCTTCACCGCCGTCGTAACCGTCGCGGTGATCGCCGGATTTCCTCTGGTGGCGTGAGGGGCAAGATGACTGAGACCGCGGAGAAGGATCAGAGTCTGTGGCTGTTGACCGCCTCGCCGATCTTATGGGCCGCGCACTTCCTGCTGTGCTACCTCACCGCCGCCATCTGGTGCGCGAAGGTCGTCGGCCTCGGCGGTTCGCTGACCAGCGCCCGCGTGGCAATCGCCGTCTACACGGTGGTAGCGCTCGCCGGGATCGGGATAGTCGGGCGAATCGGCTACCGCAGGCACAGCTACGGCAACGCGACCCTACCGCACGACGATGATACACCGGAAGATCGGCACCGCTTCCTCGGCTTCGCCACGCTGCTGCTGTCGGCATTAAGCGCGGTAGCTGTCATCTACGCGGGCCTGGTTATTTTCTTTTTCAGAAGCTGTTACTGATGCGCCGCTTGTTACTCCTGTTGGGACTCCTCACGCTCGCCGCCGTGTGGCTGGGACCGCTGGCTGACACGGCGCGCCGAGCGTTTTCCGCGCATATGCTGATGCACATGGGCGTGGTGGCGGTCGCCGCGCCGCTCCTGGCACTGGGAGTCACGGGCGGGCGGTTCGATCCGGTGCTAAAAATGCCGCGGCTGTTCGCACCCATCCCCGCCTCCGTGCTGGAACTGGTTGTAGTATGGGCCTGGCACGCGCCCGCGTTACACCAAGCGGCGCGGCATAGCACCATAGGGTTGATAGCCGAACAGGGGATGTTTCTGCTCTCCGGCCTGCTTTTGTGGCTATCCGCTTGCGGCGGCAATGACACACACGGCGCCCGCCGCGCAGCAGGGATCGTGGGGTTACTGCTGACGTCGATGCACATGACGCTGCTCGGGGCACTGCTCGCGCTCGCGCCGCGAGCCCTCTATGTGCATGCGGGCGGATTCGCCGGGCTCACGCCGCTCGCGGACCAAGATCTCGGCGGGGCAATTATGCTCCTCATCGGTGGCGTATCCTACCTCCTCGGCGGTCTTGGGCTGATGGCCGGATTACTGAAAAGGAAACAGGCGGGAATAAACAAGGCGGGCCTAAAAGCTTACCGGTCGCAGCCATGAAGCACTGGCCCCGGCGTACTGCCGTCATGCTCGGAGGGCTCGCCATCGGGGGATTCCTGATCGCCGCGTCCGGGATCGTGCCGATCAAAGCCAGCTCCGGACACTGGGCAATCACTGACTGGTTTTTGCACTTTGCCATGCGTCGGTCCATTGCTACGCAGAGCTTGGGCATAGAATCCCCTGCCCTCGACGAGCCGGGGCTGGTGCTCAAAGGCGCCGGTCACTACGAGACGGGTTGCGCTCCTTGCCACGGCAGCCCACAGCGCCCCCCGAGGTTCGCGGAGGCGATGACGCCTCGGCCGCCCCACCTTCCGCCGCGGCTTTCCGAGTGGAGCCCCGACGATCTCTTCTACGTTGTCAAGCACGGCGTCAAATTCACCGGGATGCCAGGCTGGCCCGCGTTAGGGCGTGACGATGAAGTGTGGGCGATGGTGGCATTTCTGCGTAAGCTCCCGAGCCTCGCTGCCGAGGAATATCGGTGGCTGGCGTATGGCGAGAACGCGCCGACGGAGAGTTCCTCCGATCCGGAGGCAACGCCTGTCGCAGTCACGGAAAGCTGTATGCGTTGTCACGGTACCGACGGCCGAGGTCGCGGCGCCGGCGCGTTCCCGAAGCTTGCGGGTCAGCGGCCTGCTTATTTCGCCGCCACCCTGGAGGCCTATGCGCGCGGCGCACGTCACAGCGGAATCATGGAGCCGATTGCGGCGGCCCTTGGTAGCGCCGAGGTGCGCGAGCTAGCCCGCTACTATGCCAGCTTGCCGGGTCCTGCAGCGACGCTCCCCGACCCGGCAACGGCTCGGGCGATCGAGCGTGGAAAGAAGATCGCCGAGGATGGCGCCCCGAAACAACGAGTGCCTGCTTGTGCTGCATGCCACGGACCCAGCTCCGTGCGCCGCAACCCGGCTTATCCCGTGCTCGCCGGTCAGTATGCCGACTATCTCGTACTGCAACTACAACTTTTCAAAGCGCAGCAGCGCGGCGGCTCCGACTATGCCCACATCATGCGCCGGGTTGCGGCCGGCCTGAGCCTAGCGCAGATGCGCGATGTTGCGCGTTACTATGCGTCGCTGAGTTCCGCTCAGACCGAAAGCGTTCAACTCCCTATCCCGCTCTCAAGGTGATCCCCGGCCCCCGAAAGGTCTATCAGGCAGGCAAGCGTCCTTTGAGGTTTTCGGGACGGAATGGACCGGGCTCGGCGATCAACCGCCGGGCGGCGTCCACTTGTTCCCAGACGTTCCACAGCAGCGCGCCCCGCACCCGACCGTCTCGCAGATAGTAGACCACCCCCTCCCGGAAGGGGTCCTTCCAGTCGGCCACCATCTGCAGCCGGGAGTCCACCTCGCCCACGGCCTCGTAGCCCAACTCGAACAGGTCTGAGTAAAAGAACGGGAGATGGTCGTAGGTGACGGTTCGGCCGGCCATCGCTTGGCCCGCGAGCCGCCCCATGGTGTTGGCGTTGTCTTCGTGCTCCACGCGCAGTCGCTTGTCCAGGACGGGGTTATAGAAGTTGGCCACGTCGCCCGCGGCATAGATGTCCGGGTGGCTGGTGCGCAGGGAGGCGTCTACCCGGATCCCGTTCTCCACCTCCAGCCCCGCCGTCTGGGCGAGCTCGACATTCGGCTGAATCCCGATCCCCGCCACGACGCCATCTGCCACGACTTCCTGCTCGCCCTGGCTCTGGGCATTGCGAACCTTCAGGACCGGCCGGCCCGCACGCGTCTCCAGGCCGGCAACCAGCTCTCCGGGCAGGACTTCGACCCCCTTCTCCCGGTAAAGGTCGTTCAGGAACTTGGCCAGATCGGGCGGAAACATGCGGCTGCCGATCCCTTCTTCGGGAAAGGCCATCACCACGGTATTGCCGTTCATGGCTAGGGCCGCCGCGACTTCCGAGCCGATGAACCCCCCGCCGATCACCGCGAAGCGTTGCCCCTCCGCCGTTAGCGCTCGCAGGCGCTCGTAATCGTCGAGCGTGCGGAAGTAAATGATCTGCTCGATCCCGAAGGGAAGGAGCCGGGGCGCGCCTCCGGTGGCCAGGAGCAGCCTGTCGTAGCCGTAGACGGTTCCCTGGTCATCGGTAGCCCGTCTGTTCTGCGGGTCCAGGTGCTGGGCTATCCGCCCCAGGTGGAGAATCACCCCCTGGCTTTCGGTCTGGCGCCAAATGCTCTCCCGGGGCTTCCCCTTCCAGAGCCCTTTGGATAAGGGCGGGCGGTTATAAGGCGGGTGGGCATCAGTGCTGACCAGGCCGATGGAGCCGTTGCGATCCACCTCGCGGATGCCGTGGACCGCGGCATCGGCGGTCATCCCGCCCCCAACGATCAAGTATGTGTAGTTCGGCATGGTCGCCTCCTCATTGTTCGCTCAAGGTGAGGTTATTGTTGATGGTTCGGCCATTCCCCTGGTTCGTGTTGCATCGAGCGCTCTGGACAATACCTCAAGTTTAGGTTGTGAAACAGCCCAAGGCTAATCGCGCCGACCTTCATGATCCACGACCTCTACGCCGACTTGAACGAGCGCTGGGCCTGGGCCAATAATGATACCGTACTACACTTCAGCCGTAGTTGGATCGATCACGGCCTTTATCTCAGAGACACGATTCGCTGGAAAACCACCCTCTTGGGCGTGCTGTCGGATCATCTCCTCATTGGGTGCGATATACACACAATAGACCTTGTCGGCGCTGACGTAACTCTGCACCCATTGGATTTGAGGACCCATCCGATTCAGCACCTTGCAGGATTTTTGCGAAATCGCCTGGAGTTCCTCCGCGGATAACTGGCCTGCGTTTGGGATCTCTCGCTCGATCACGTACTTCGGCATATTCTCATCCTCCTTATGGATAAGTTGAAACGGTCTATTCGGCTTTCTTAAGTCCTTCATAAGTCAAGGCGCCCGAAGGACAATGCTTGACCTGTTCGACGATCGCGTGCACGGGAGCGCCGTTTACGTCTATCCACGGGTCTTTCGAAAGGTTGAACACGGCGGGGAGACCGCGTATGCACTCCCCGGAATGGATGCATGTGTTGGGATCAAAGCGGACGATGATCTTGTCGTTTCTATGGTCTTGCATGGATGCCTCCGCGTTATCTTGAATTTGTACCTCTTTACCTGTTCGTCTTCGCTCGAGTCTACTCGTCCATCAATGTCCTGGTAACAATTCAACGCATAACGGTCCAAACCCCGCAGGAATTGCCAAATGGCTATCCAAGACGCCAGCCGTTTATTGATTCGAGAAAAGATATTAATCATAGCATTCCCTCCTGAACGACAAAACGCGGAAGAGGTTTCCTCCGATCAACTCGCGCTCGTTAACCCCGTACTCTTTAACTTTGCTAAAGACGCTCAGCGTCTAGCTACCCTTTTGCTCTTTGGTCAGGGCCTTCAGCCACCCTTCCACCTCGGCGGTCAGCTTACCGGAACCAACTAGCTTAGCCGTCTCTTCGATCCAGCCGTGGTCCGCGATCGGCAGCGGCAGCACGCCTTGACCGCCCATACCGTTATTACCCACGATCTGGCTATCCTCCGGGGTGGCGAGCAGGACCTTGCCCGCGATCTCCAACGTGTCCATGTCGATCACGATCAAGTCGTTGGCGAACTTGCTGGCGACGTAGGCGTAATAGCCGCCGCCGCTCTTCATGCCGAAGTTGGCGCCGTGGCAGCCAGGCTCGCAGGGCAGGCTCTTGACGACCTTATGCGTCGCGGTGTCCAAGATAGTGATGGTCGCGCTTAAGGTGTTAGCCGTAACCACATACTTGCCATCGGGGCTGACGGGCGTCTGGATCGGCAGC
>JBOIDH010000063.1:0-9425 GCA_050740495.1 Gammaproteobacteria bacterium
CTCCCGTACTGCCGGATCGCGGGCCGCAAGCGACTGGCCATGGTACAAGGCCTGTGCAGCCACCTCGCCCGCGTGGTTTACGCGCATGAGTCCTTCGGAGCGTCGGCGGTGCTCTTTCGAGGACTCGAGCTCGCGGAGATCGGTGCCGGGCACCGGCGCCATCGAGCTGTCCTGTACGCTAAAGACGGTCCTTATCCCCTTATCGAGATTGATCAGGACGCTATCGAGAAGAGAATACTTGCGGCCTTCCATTATTGTCGAGGGTAAATAAGGTCCGCGGGAATTCTAACATAAGCATCACACGGCCTGGCATTCCGCGATTGATAAAAAACCCCTTGATGCGCCGGCCGGGCAAGCGGCATTTGCTACGGAGGTAGGCCGGGTACTTCGCGACCGCATCAAGGGTCAGGAGGAAAGTATAGGAGGCGTTGACATTCGTGCGAGAACAGCGACGCAGGATGTAAAGCGCAAAGCGAGCGGCAAAACCACGCGCGTGCCGACTCCCCCTCCCCACCGATCGCAAGGCGATCATCGAACCTTGCCTTGCGGGGCGTGCGCCCCCGGTGTACTCGAGGGGCTGCTAAAAGGCGCCTCTCCATTGCCACTCACTTGCATAACCATCGCTGTTCGACCAGCAACCGACTAAACGAATGTCAACGCAGCGTGAGACTACGCGCGGCCGGTCACAATGTCTGTCGGTGGGAGTTCGAACTTCGCGTAGGTCAACGTGCGGTAAGGGTCCGTGTTTGTCCTACGCTGCGTTTTTCAATGCGGACCAGAGAAACACTGCTACGCGACCAAGCCGTGCTTCACGCAGTAATAAGTTAACTCGGCGCTGGTCCTTAGATGTAGTTTTTCCAGGATGCGCACCCGGTAAGTGCTGACGGTCTTGACACTGAGATGCATCAGTTCCCCAATCTCGCTTACGGTATTTCCGGCGGCGATCAGGCACATCACCCGGTACTCCTGTTGCGACAAGCGCTCGTGGGCCGCTGCCTCGGCACCACCGGAGATCTCGGTTACAAGCCGTTCCGCTAGAGTTTGTGTCACATAGCGGCCGCCGGCGAGAACCCGCTTGACCGCCGTCACCAACTCCTCGGGAGCCCGATCCTTGGTGAGATAGCCCGCGGCCCCGGCTTTGAGCGCACGCACCGCAAACTGCTCCTCGGCGTGCATGCTGAGCACAAACACCGGGACCGCCGGGAGCGCCCGCTTGACCCGCACCAGCGTTTCCAATCCGTCACCTCCCGGCATGGATACGTCGAGCAGCACCAGGTCCCAGAGCCCGGTTCGCACGAGCTGTTCGACCTCCTGGCCGGTGGCGGCCTCTCCAACCTCTAAACCCGGGAACGCCTCCCGGAGCAGGTCACGGATCCCGCGGCGCATCAAAGGATGGTCATCGGCGATCAGAAACTTCAGCATCGCTGCCCGTCCCGAGCGCGGCGCGGTGCTGGCAGGTTACTAAGGGAGGCACGCATACTCGTAAAGACCGCCGGCGCTACGGCGAAGGTCTGATTGGAAAGGTAACGGTTAATGTCGTCCCTGGCGGACCGCCGATGGTTAGCACCCCGCCGAGCTCCCGGGCCCGCTCCTCGATCCCGAGCAGCCCGAGTGAGCGCCGCGGCTCGCGTTCAGTCGGTTCAATCCCGCGCCCGTCGTCTCGGACCTCGAGTCGCGCGCGGCCTTCCGAGTGGTCTATCCGCACCCGGACGCGGCGCGCCTGGGCATGGCGGGCGACGTTGGTTAGGGCTTCCTGGGCGATGCGGTAGAGCGCGGTGGCCTGGGCCGGGGTCAAATCGACCGCCGCATCCAGGCTCGGCTCGACGCCGATCCCCGTGCGTTCGTGGAACTGCCGGAGCAGGAGATCGAGGGCCGGAACCAGACCGAGGTTGTCGAGCACCGCCGGTCGCAGCTCGGTGGCGACGCGGCGCACCAGGCTCACGGTCGCGTCGACGTGCCGGGACATGGCGTTGAGACGCTGCGCTATACGTTGGTCACTGGCCTCGTGATCTTCGATCCGGCGCTGTATCCAGGCAATGTCCATCTTGATCCCGGTCAGCGACTGTCCAAGTTGGTCGTGGAGTTCGCGCGCGATTTGAGTACGTTCTTCCTCGCGGCTGAGATTGAGATACTGTACCAGGTTGCGCAATTGCGCCCGGGATGCGGCGAGCGCCCGCTGGGTGCGCCGCCGCTCAACGATATCGAGGGCGATGCATACCGCGCCCTGCAAGCTGCCGTCGCGAGCGCGCAAGGGAGCGGCGGAGAACAACACCGGGATGCGTTGTCCGTCCCGGCGATAATAATAGGTCTCCTGTTCGGTCACGCCGGTAAACAGGAACTCGATCGTGGGCGCGGTATCGTTTAAGCCCAGGACGCGCTGAATCGAAGAGCCCGCCAAATCGCGCTCCGGATAGCCCAAGAGCGAGCAGCTTGCGGGATTGACCGTTTCGATGACGCCCGTGGGCGAAACTACGATCAGCGACTCGGACATCGAGCGGATCACGTTGTCGAGATAAGTCCGGGAGACGGCGTTGCGTTCGAGAACCTCGGCCATCTTATTAAACGCGATAGCCAACCGCCCGAGCTCGTCGTCGGACTCCGGTAGTACCCGTCGCGATAAGTCGCCGGCCGCCAGCGCCTGCGTCGCGGCGAGGAGCGAGCGTACCGGCCGGGTCACGCCGCGCAGGGTCAGGAATCCAGCGGCAACGCCGGCCAGCAACGCGCAGAGGCGGAACCCGGAACCCAGCGCGGTGAACTCATGGGCGTACCAGTAGACGACAAGGTCGCCCATCAGGAATAGAGCGATGATAGCGCCCATTCCGAGCGCCAGTCTTCCTCCAATGGTCCAACGCATCGTCATGCCCGTTGCGGCCGGCCGGTTCTTATTCTCGGGGCTATCGCAGGTTGTTATTGACAGCAATAAAAGCAAAAACTACGATTGATCGTTTTTGAAAGCAATAAACTTATGAAGACCTTTAGCGCTACGCCTTCGGACATAGAACGCAACTGGTACGTCGTCGACGCCCAGGGCAAGGTGTTGGGGCGTCTCGCAAGCGAGATTGCCAAACGGCTGCGAGGAAAGCATAAACCCATATATACACCGCACATGGACACCGGCGACTACATCATTGTAGTCAATGCCGAAAAGATACAGGTCACGGGAAACAAACCCCAGGGAAAAATCTACTACAATCATTCCGGTTACACCGGTGGTCTCAAGTCGACGAGCTTCGACAAGCTCCTCCGGCGGGCGCCGCACCGTGTCATCGAGCGCGCGGTCAAAGGCATGCTCCCGAAGGGCCCGCTAGGACGCGAGATGTTTCGCAAACTGAAAGTGTACCCGGGGCCCAAGCACAAGCACAGCGCCCAGCAACCTCTAATCTTGGCACTATAACGATGTCAGCTCAGATCTATCGCGGCACCGGCCGCCGCAAAAGCGCGACCGCGCGAGTGTTCGTTAAGCCCGGCGACGGGCAGATTACGATCAACAAGCGCAGCTTGGACAATTATTTTGGGCGCGAAACGTCGCGCATGGTCGTCCGCCAACCGTTGCAAACGGCGAACTTGGACGGGAAATTCGACCTCTTCATTACCGTGAAAGGCGGCGGCTCGTCGGGGCAAGCGGGCGCGATCCGACATGGGATCACACGAGCGCTTATCGAATACGACGATAACCTTAAAAGCCCCCTGCGCCGCGCTGGTTTCGTCACCCGAGACGCGCGCGAGGTCGAGCGCAAGAAAGTTGGGCTGCATAAAGCGCGTAAACGGCCGCAGTACTCGAAGCGCTAAGCTCCGGGGCTCCCCCTGGGGGATCGTCTAGCGGTAGGACTACGGACTCTGACTCCGTCAACCTAGGTTCGAATCCTAGTCCCCCAGCCAACCGCCCTAACGGCGAACCCAAGCGGGCCGCGCGGCTAAACGTTGCTCGATCACTGATAAAAAAACACCCTCGCATCCCTTCGAGGGTGTACAGGACCGGATCACGGGGAGGGGGGGATCGGACCCGGCGCCTGCCGGAGATGTATCGGCCGGATGCGGTGGACATTTACCGCTGCATCATAGCCAACCCCGGCGTTGCTGAAAATCGCTAGCCGATCAGGTACAGTTGCGCCCTCATTGCGTCAAGTGGTGATAGGAAACCAGCATGCGGCCCGAGTATTTCATTGCGCCGTCCATCCTCGCTGCGGATTTAGCTCGACTCGGGGAGGAGGCTGTCCGCGTCATCGATGCCGGCGCCGATCTTATTCATTTCGACGTAATGGATAATCACTTCGTACCCAATCTGAGCTTCGGGCCGTCCGTCTGTGAAGCGCTTCGAGGTTACGGTATGAGGGCACCTATCGACGTCCATCTCATGATTAGCCCCGTGGACAGCATCGTCCCCGCCTTCGCGAAGGCCGGCGCGAACTATATCACCTTCCATCCCGAAGCCAGCGAGGATGTACAGCGCACGCTACACCTGATACATGAAGCCGGTTGCGAATCGGGTGTCGTGCTCAATCCGGCGACACCCCTCGATGTTCTTTCGCCCATCCTCGACAAAATCGAAATGGTACTGCTGATGTCCGTCAATCCGGGCTTCGGCGGACAGGAGTTTATCGAAGCAACCTATGCCAAAATCAGCGCGGCGCGTTCCGTCATCAATGCGTGTGGGCGGCCGATCCGTCTCGAGGTAGACGGCGGGATTAAGGTCTCGAATATCGGAAAAATCGCGGCCGCCGGCGCCGACACCTTCGTCGCAGGAACTGCCATATTCGGGAGCAATGATTATCGCGCCACGATACAGACCATGCGCGCGGAGCTGGCGATGACGGCTCAGAGTTTGTGAAAAAACCGTCGCGAGCGAAAGGAGATCGTGTTCCGCCCGGAGCACGGGACCGTTTCGCCGGGAGCGAAACGGAGAGCAAGCCCCGAAGGGGCGAGTCCCAAGGACGGGACGAGCAACCGGAGTGTATATTGAAATACATGAGGATTCCGAGCACCGCCGGGAAGCCAGGCCAGGGAATGGCCCTGCTTGGCGCGCCGAGGATGCAACGCGAGATCCCGAGCGCAGTAGGTTTTTTCATAAACTCTCAGGTGTAGTGCGGATGTCCTTACCAAAACCGGAGCTGGTGGTGCTGGATCTCGACGGCACGCTGGTCGATAGCGCTCCCGACCTCGCTTACAGCATCGACACGATGCTGATCCAGTTGGGACTGCGGCCGCAAGGCGAGGATCGGGTAAGGACCTGGATTGGGAGCGGGGCGGCGCGCTTGGTTAAACGTGCTCTCACGGGAGATCTCTATGCCGAACCCGAGGAAGCACTTTTCCAAACTGCTGTTGCGCTCTTCTCGGATATTTATGGACAGAACACATGCCGGCGAAGCCGCCTGTATCCAGGCGTCCGCGAAGGGCTCGATTATCTCCTCGCAACGAACCGCAAGCTTGGTTGTGTCACCAATAAACGCGAGCGGTACACGCAACCGCTTCTGAAATCATTGGAGATCTTCGAGAATTTCGCGGTCGTGGTTGCCGGCGACAGCTTGGCCGCCAAGAAACCCGACCCGCTGCCTCTTTTGCACGTCGCGAGCGCAACCGGGGTCGTCGCGGAAAGAAGTCTAATGGTCGGGGATTCGATCAACGACGTAACAGCCGCCCGTGCGGCCGGGTTTTCGGTGGTCTGCGTGCGCTACGGATACAATAACGGCGAAGACATTGCGGACACTCGACCCGATGCCATCATTGACTCGTTGGCCGAGCTCGTAACTTTGATCTAACGGCGGCTCGCGAAGGACGATGGATCCCAGCGATTTCACCCGCTTAGCAAAGGACGGCTATACGCGGATCCCCGTGATGCGAGAGATCCTCGCGGATCTGGATACCCCGCTCAGCGCTTACTTTAAGCTCGGAGATAGACCGCATTCCTATCTATTCGAATCCGTGCAAGGCGGCGAACAATGGGGCCGTTACTCCTTCATCGGGCTGCCGGCGCGGACGGTAGTGCGCGTGAATGGTCATGGAGTGAAGGTGGAAACGGACGGCGAAGTGGTGGAGCAGACGGTCACCGCGGACCCCCTGGGATGGATCGATCAGTTTCGCGCGCGTTTTCGCGTTCCGCAAGTCCATGGCCTGCCGCGATTCAGCGGCGGGCTCGTCGGCTACTTCGGCTATGACACCGTGCGTTATGTCGAGCAGCGCATCGGCAACACGCGCAAGCCCGATCCGCTCGATTGCCCGGATATATTCTTGATGGTATCGGAGGAGATTTTGGTTTTCGATAACCTGCGCGGCAAACTCTCTCTAATCGTTCATGCCGAACCCTCGCGACCGCTCGCCCTCGAACGCGCGCAAGAACGCATCGATGAACTCGTCCGCGGTTTAACCGGCGGCCAGATGAATTCGAGCCTTCCCGCAGCGCCAAGAACCGTGCTCGAAGAGGATTTTCTTTCAAGCTTTGAACGCGATAAATTTGAGGCCGCTGTCCATCGCATCAAGGACTATATCCGCGAAGGTGACGTGATGCAGGTGGTCTTATCTCAGCGCCTGTCGGTGCCTTTTCACGCCCGCGCCACTGATCTCTACCGCGCCCTGCGCTGCCTCAATCCTTCCCCCTACCTCTATTATTTGAACCTCGGCGATTTCTCTATTGTCGGATCCTCGCCAGAGATCCTTGTGCGCTTGGATGAGGATACCGTCACGGTCCGGCCGATTGCCGGGACCCGGCGCCGCGGCCGCGATTCAGAGGAAGATCTCGCGCTCGAGCAGGAGCTCCTGCGCGATCCTAAGGAGCTTGCGGAGCACCTCATGCTCATCGACCTCGGGCGCAATGACATCGGACGAGTGGCGCGGATCGGGACCGTGCAGGTCACGGATCGAATGATGATCGAACGCTACTCGCACGTCATGCATATCGTATCAAACGTCACGGGCCGGCTTGACAGCCACGAAAGCCCCATTGACGTACTGCGGGCGACCTTTCCTGCCGGCACCGTTAGCGGCGCACCCAAGGTAAGGGCAATGGAAATCATCGACGAGCTAGAACCGGTGAAGCGTGGGGTCTATGCGGGGGCCGTCGGCTACCTATCCTGGAGCGGTAACATGGATCTAGCGATCGCGATACGTACAGCATTGATCAAAAACGGCATATTGCACGTTCAGGCCGGTGCCGGAATTGTCGCCGATTCGCAACCGGCCCTGGAATGGAAGGAAACCCTCAATAAGGGCCGCGCCATTTTTCGCGCAGTGGCGATGGCGGAAGCGGGCCTCAACGGAACAAAAACTTAGAAATCATAAGGTGGCGTTCGTTCGGGCAACGACCAAAAAAAATCGGGAGACCGGTTGCCCGGCCTCCCGACACAGGAGATATTCAAAACTACGAGGCTGGGAGCACGTTAATACTCCCGCCCTTTCCAGTACATTAACGATTGATTAAATTTCTGTAATCTTGCCCTCGGACCTAACGGCTCCTCGCCAAAGGGTGGCAACCTACAGCAACACCATGCATTAGCGCCGTTAACCAAGGGGCTTCGCGATCATAATACCAAACGCCGAGCTGTTCTTGCTATGCGTATTCTCCTCATCGAAGACGATCGCGACACCGCGGCGTACCTGACGAAAGGCTTGCGTGAAGGCGGTTATACCATCGAACACGCATCCGAGGGGCGCGACGGACTGTTCTTGGCGACGAGCGAAGACTTCGATTTACTCATCGTCGATCGCATGCTCCCGGGTTTAAACGGTCTCGCGGTAATCGAAGCACTACGGGCACAAGGCAATAAAGTGCCCGTCCTCATCCTCAGCGCGCTGGCGCAGATCGATGACCGTGTGCGCGGCTTGCGGGCGGGCGGCGATGATTACCTGACCAAACCGTATGCGTTTTCGGAGTTGCTCGCGCGCATCGAGGCGCTGCTAAGACGCGGTCACGCCGCGGCGCCTACGACCAAGCTGGGATTCGCGGACTTGGAAATGGATCTGCTGACGCGCACCGTCACGCGCGCGGGTCGCAGGATCGATTTACAAGCGCGGGAATTTCGCCTCCTCGAGTATTTGCTGCGCCACGCAGGTCAGGTCGTGACACGAACGATGCTCTTGGATGGCGTCTGGGACTACCACTTCGACCCGCAAACAAACGTTATTGACGTACATATCAGCCGCCTCCGCCAGAAAATAGATAAAGGCTTCGCGACACCACTGTTGCACACGATCCGGGGCGCGGGTTATTCCTTGCGTGAAGACACTTAGGCTACTCCAGACCACGCTCTTCCGGCTGTCGGTCGCCAACATGGCCGCCTTCGCGGCATCGGCCGGCGTACTGCTCCTGTTCATTCATGATGCGACCGTGGCGTTCATCGATCGAGAAACAAACGCCACGATCGAAGCGGATTACCGGGGGCTCGCGGAGCACTACGCGCGGCTAGGACTCAGTGGACTGGCACGGGTCATCACCGAACGCTTGAACGGCGATACCCAGACTGGGGAGCTGTACCTGCTGATCGATCTTTACCATCGGCCCGTGGCGGGGAATCTCGCCCTCTGGCCCACGGTTGACTCCAACGACGACGAATGGATCCAGTTTGGCGTGGAGATCCCGGAAGCGTCGGGTCCCGTAACGCACGCGGCGCGCGCCAAGATCTTCGATCTCGAGGACAACCATCGCTTGCTCGTCGGCCGGGATATCGAAGATCGGGTCGATTTTCAAGGTACGCTTACGATATTCCTCGTCGCCTCGCTCGCGATATTCGTCGTTCTTAGCGGCATCGGGGGCATCCTTACCGGCCGCAATATTCTAGGGCGTGTCGACGCGATCGCCCGTACCACCGATAGCATCATCCGAGGCGATCTGAGCCAGCGCTTACCGATGCAAGGAATCGGCGATGAATTCGATCGGGTAGCGGAAAGTGTCAATCAAATGCTCAATCAGATCGAGCACCTGAGCACGGGAATGCGAACGGTCATCGACAGTGTGGCGCATGATCTGCGGGGGCCCATCACGCGCCTTCGCAGCCACGTCGAACTGACCTTTAGCAATCCTCCAAGCGTCGAGTCCTATCGGCAGGCTCTCGACACGGCCTTGATGGAAACCGAGCGGCTGCATCACACCGTGAATACTCTGCTGCATATTGCCCAAGCGGAGTCGGGAATGCTTGCAATTGAAATGGAGCGGGTCGATTTGTCTGCCGTCGCCCGCGACGTCGCGGACTTATATCAGCCTCTGGCAGAAGAGCGAGGGTTACGCTTTTCCATGGATGCCGCGGCGGATGTCCAAATCTTAGGACACCGCGAGTTACTCTCCCATGCCGTCGCCAATCTCATCGACAACGCGATTAAGTATACGCCGCAAGGCGGCGCTATCGGCCTGACCGTTTCGGCCCTTGAATCACGCGCCACCGTCACCGTAGCGGACACCGGACCGGGCGTCGCCGCCGAGGACCGTGAGCGCGTTCTGC